>NZ_JAHKRK010000099.1 GCF_019396355.1 Pseudonocardia nigra | reverse complement strand
GGGCCACCGCGCGGTCGCCACCCGCTACGACAAGCGCGACTACATGTTCCGCGGAACCATCGACGTCGCCTCGATCAGGATCTGGCTCCGCGACCCCGTCCCATGATCCAAGGGACACGCTCTAGTGCCCGACCCCCTCCGCGCCCCCGAGCGACCCTGGTGAGCCGTTTCACGCGCGGTGCTGGAACGATCCAGAAGATCGGCGCGCTGCACTGGGCATGCGCAACGAGAACAGCAGCACCACCCTGTCCCGCCGAGTCCGCCGTGCCATCCGCCTGCTCGACGACTGGACGTTGACGGCCTTCAACCCCCGCTACGGCCGGCGTTCCTGATCGCGGTCACCCTTCCTGGGTCTGCGCGGTGAGCGGGCGGCTCCGCCACACCCAGCCGAGGAAGATCGCCGCGACGACCAGCATGGCGATGCCCGTCCACAGGTTGAGGTTGATCCCGCCCGCCATGTCCAGTTCGGCCTCGCCGGTGGCGAACAGGCCCATCAGCGTCAGAATGACGCCGTAGACGGCGAACAGCAATGCGATCACCGTGCGCAGGTCGAACAGTGTGGTGGCGGCGCTGGGCGCCTCGTACGAGGCCCGCTCGGGCTCCGGGTTCTGCGACATCGGACGGCCTCCGTTCGAGCGTGGGACTGGTCAGGGAACGATCAGGTAGAGCCCGGCCGTGAGCACCAGCACCAGGACGCCGAGCAGCGTGGGCGAGCGGTACCAGCCCGCGTCCTCACCGGTGGTGGAGTGCATGCGCGTCTCCTTCGGTGTGAGCGACCAGACCAGCCCGACCAGCTCGGCGTCCGGCTTCGGCCGCGTGGCGAGCGACACGACGACGGCCACCGCGATGCCCATCACGAACGCCGCGCTCGCGCCGAGGAACGCGCCGGCCTGGCCCGACACCTCCAGGACGCCCGCCGCAACCAGCCGGTCCACGATCACGGCCGAGATGGTGCCCGCGACCAGCCCCGTCCAGCCCGCGGGCCCGGTCATCCGCTTCCAGAACAGCCCGAGGATGAAGATCGCGAACAGCGGCGCGTTGAAGAAGCTGAACAGCGTCTGGATGTAGGTCATGATGTTCTGGTAGCTACCGGCGATGAACGCGGTGCCGATCGCCAGCAGACAGCCGATCACCGTGACCGCCCGGCCGACCTTCAGGTAGTACAGGTCGGGGCGCCCGGGGCGGAGCCAGTCCTGCCAGATGTCGTAGGTGAACACCGTGTTCAGCGAGCTGATGTTGGCCGCCATGCCCGCCATGAACGCGGCCAGCAGGCCTGCGACGGCCACCCCCAGTACGCCGTTCGGCAGTACCTCGCCCATGAGCAGCGAGAGCGCGTTGTTGTAGGTGACGTCGGTGGCCTCGCCGCGCTTCAGCGCCCCCAACCGCGGCACCAGCACGGCGGCGATCATGCCGGGGATCACGATGACGATCGGGATCAGGGCCTTCGGGAACGCTCCGATGATCGGGGTGCGCCGCGCCGCCGACATGCTCTTCGCGGCCAGCGCCCGCTGCACCTCCGCGAAGTTCGTCGTCCAGTAGCCGAACGACAGCACGAACCCGAGCCCGAACACGATCCCCAGCACCGACAGGAACGGTGTGCCGATCTCGGTGAGCGACGTGCCGGGCCAGGACGACAGGTCCCCGAGCCCACCCGGGCCCGCAGCCACCCGCTCCTGCAGTCCACTCCACCCGCCGACCCGGGCAAGGCCGGCAACCGTGAGCGGGATGAGCAGCGCCAGGATGACGAAGAACTGCAGCACCTCATTGTAGATGCCGGCCGACAGCCCGCCGAGGAACGTGTAGCTGAGCACCACCAGCGCGGCCACCGGGATCGCCAGCTGCAGCGACCAGCCGAGCAGCGCCTCGATCACCAGACCCAGCGCGAACAGGTTGACGCCTGCGATCAGCACCGACGCCAGCGCGAACGAAACCGCCTGCACCCGCTGCGTCGTGGTGTTGAACCGCTTGCGGAGGAACTCCGGGACGCTGCGCGCCTTGCTGCCGTAGTAGAAGGGCATCATCACGATGCCCAGGAAGACCATCGCCGGGATCGCGCCGATCCAGTAGTAGTGCACCGTCGGGACGCCGTACTGCGCCCCGTTGGCCGTCATGCCGATCAGCTCGATGGCGCCCAGGTTGGCGGAGATGAAGGCCAGCCCGGTGATCCACGCCGGAAGGGAACGGCCGGACAGCAGAAAGTCCAGGCTGGACGAGATCGACCGGCGGGCCAGCACGCCGATCCCCAGCACCAGTACGAAGTAGAAGGCGACGAACACGTAGTCGATCCAGATCGTGTCCAGCCGTTGATCGGCCTGCGCCAGCACCACCGTCTGCGTCACCACAGCGAAGCCCCCTCCCGTCGTCTGTCGAACGCAGGCGGATCATTCCGCCACACTCATCCCTCCCGCCACCGCTGGCACGCGGGAGCGCCGGATCGGCGCCGCCGCCCCTCCCGCGAGTCGGCACAAGTTGGCGCGCGAGTCGGCACGAAATGGTGCGCGAGTCGAGCGATCCGTGCGAGCAGGTCGTCGCGCCGCGCCCGGACCTCGCGCCCCATCCCCGCCTCGCGCGCGCCCACCCCGACCTACCCACCCGGGCCCCGGCAGCCTCGGTGGCGCGCGTCGCGTCCGTGGGCACTTGCCTCGGACGAGTGCGGCAGCCACCGTGCGCACGGCCGTCCGGGGGGACGGAGCGGATGGTCAGGACGGGAGGCGGGGCGTGGACGGTGTGCGCCTCGTCGGATCGGGATGACGCAGGCCGTCGAGCGCGCCGCGGGTCCTCGGCCGGGCGCTCCCCTCCGTCGGCGTGCCCACCCCGGCCGCGACCAGCGCGACGCCTGGCTGCTCGTACTGCCCGCACTGCTCCCGGTGGCGCTGTTCAGCGTCTACCCGCTGCTGCAGGGGCTCTACCTGGGCTTCACCGACGCGCGGGCCGGCCGGAACGTCACCACCAGTTCACCGGGTTCGCCAACTACGTCGAGCTGCTGGGCAACGAGCTGTTCTGGTCGTCGTTCCGGATCGGGCTGATCTGGGCGTTCTCGGTGACGATCCTGCAGTTCGCCGCGGGCCTCGGTCTCGCGCTGCTGCTGAACCTCGACCTGCGGCTGCGCTGGCTCGCGCGCACGCTCGCGCTGATCCCGTGGGCGATGCCGCCGGTGATCATCGCGATCATGTGGCGGCTGCTGCTGAACCCCAACTACGGCGCCGTCAACGAGGGGCTGCGCGGGCTCGGGTTCGACGCGGACGTCAACTGGCTCGGTGAGTTCTCGACCGCCCTGCCCGCGGTGATCGTCGTGGGCGTGTGGGCCGGGCTGCCGCAGACGTCGATCACCCTGCTCGCCGGCCTGCAGGCCGTGGACCACTCGCTGCACGAGGCCGCCGCCGTCGACGGGGCGGGCACGTGGCGCCGCTTCTGGCACGTCACGCTGCCCGGGCTGCGTCCGGTGATCGTCGCGATCACCACGCTCGACTTCATCTGGAACATCAACTCGTTCGCGCTGGTGTACCTACTCACCGCGGGCGGTCCCGGCGGGCAGACGATGCTGCCGATGCTGTTCGCCTAACGAGGCCTTCCGCTACGGCAACTTCGGCTACGCCGCGGCGATTGGCAACGTCATGGTCGTGCTGATCGTCGGGTTCCTGCTGTTCTACCTGCGGGGGCAGCTGCGGAGGACCGCGTGAGGCGGGCCGGCCAGTACCTCGCGCTCGCCGCGTACCTGGCCTTCCTCGCGTTCCCGCTGCTCTGGCTGCTCTCCAGCGCGCTCAAACCGCCCGGCGAGCTGGCCGCGGCCGACTCCGGCGTGCTCCCCGACCGTCCGACGCTGGCGAACTTCGCCGACGCCCTCGAGCGCGCCGACCTCGCCCTCGCCGCGTTCAACAGCCTTCGCGTGGGACTCGCCGCCACGGTGCTGGTGCTCGTCATGTCGCTGCCCGCCGCGTACGCCCTCGCCCGGTTCCGCACGCGACTCAAGCCCGTGGCGAACGGCTGGGTGCTGGTCAGCCAGATGTTCCCGGTGATCCTCGTGGTGATCCCGCTGTTCCTGATCCTGCGCCAGTTCGGCCTGGTCGACAGCCTCGTCGGGCTGACGATCGTGCACGCTGTCTACGCGCTGCCGTTCGCGCTGTGGATGCTGCAGGGCTACATCGCCGCGATCCCCCGCGACCTCGAGGAGGCCGGCCTGATGGACGGGGCCGGCCGGCTGCGGGTGCTGCGCAGCATCGTCGCGCCGCTGCTGGCGCCCGGCCTGGTCGCCACCGCGATGTTCACGCTGATCTCGTCGTGGAACGAGTTCTTCTTCGCGCTCGTGCTGATCCAGGACCCCGCGAAGGTGACGCTCCCGCTCACCCTCGCCCGGTTCGTGGGCGCCGAAGGGCAGGTGCAGCTCGGCGCGCTCGCGGCCGGTGCGCTGCTGGCCACCGTGCCGAGCCTGCTGTTCTTCGCCGCGGTGCAGCGGCGACTGACGTCCGGGCTGCTCAGCGGCGCGGTGAAGGGATAGGGAGGAACGATGAGGGCACGCAGGCTCGGGATCGCGGCCGGGGTGGCCGCCGTGATGCTGGCGGGCTGCGCCACGGCGAGCGTGGGGCCCGACGACGGCGGCGGCGAGGGCGGCGGCCCGGTCTCCCTCACGTTCCAGAGCCTCGCGTTCCAGGAGCCCAGCGTCGCCGCCACCCGGCATATCGTCGAGGACTGGAACGCGGCGAACCCGGACGTCCAGGTCGAGTACGTCCAGGGCAGCTGGGACTCGGTGCACGACCAGCTCGTCACCCAGTTCCAGGGCGGCACCGCCCCGGACGTCATCCACGACGAGTCCGCCGACATCACCGGCTTCGCCCGCCAGGGCTACCTGGCCGACCTGGGCCCGCACCTGGCGGGGGAGACCCGCTCCGCCGTGCCCGAGGGCATCTGGGAGGCCGTGACGGTGGACGGGCAGGTGGTCGCCGCCCCGACGCTGCTGCAGTCCTACGTCGTCTTCGCGAACACCGCGCTGCTCGAGCAGGCCGGGGTCGCGCTGCCCACCGGCCCGACCTGGAGCTGGGACGAGCTCGCGGCCGCCGCCCGCCAGGCCACCACGCCGACGACCGCGGGCCTGGGCTGGGGCCTGCGCCAGCCGACGGCGACCGTCATGAGCATGGGCCTGAACTTCGGCGGCACGTTCTTCACCGGCAGCGGCGACACCACGGCGGTGCAGATCGGGGACGCCGAGCTCGAGGTGCCCCGGCGCACCGGGACGCCTTCGGCTCCGACGTCCCACCCGCCACCCTGCTCGGCGTCGCGGCGCTGGGTTACGACGACCAGCTCGTCGAGGTCGACGCGGTCGCCGCGGTCCGCCGTCCGGGCTGAGGCTCAGGCCACCGGTACCCGGCCGGTGCGCGCCACCGTCACCAGGCTCACCACCGCGAGGGCCGCCACGCCCAGCAGCAGCGCCGGGTAGCCCGCCAGGCCGGTGAGCGCGGCGAGGACCACTGGGATGACGAAGCCGACGTAGGTGAGCACGTAGTAGACGGCGGTCAGCCCGGCGAGGTGCTCCGGCTCGGCCATCCGCTGCACCTCGAGCAGGCCCGCGACGAGACACAGACCGTAGGCCGCGCCCAGCACCACCGCCGCACCCGCGGCGACGACCGGGGACCCCACCCCGGCGGCGAGTGCGGCGAGCAGCACCCCCGCGGTGATCGCGGCCAGCCCGACGCGCGCGGTCAGGACGGGCGAGCGCCGGTCCATCCGCCGCGCCGGCGACTGGATCGCGACGCCGGTGCCGAGCGTGAGCGTGGTGAGCAGGGTGGCGTAGATCAGGCCGACGCCGGCGATCCGCGGCCCCAGGGCGGCGGGCTGCACGGCGAACGAGAGCGCCGGGGCCCCGAACACCCACGGCGCCATCGGTGCGACGACCCGGCGGAACCGCGGGGGCAGGGCGATCCGAAGGTCGGCGCGCAGTGGCCGCGTGGACGCGCGCGGCGGCCGCGTCTCGGGCACGCGCAGCAGCGCGAGCACGATCGGGACCGTCAGCGCGATGTGCACGAAGTAGGGCAGCTCGAGCGGAAGCGGCCCCCACTGGGCGAGCACCCCGGCGACCAGCGGGCCGACGCCGAAGCCCGCCGAGAGCGCGAGCGCGGCCCGCCGGGCGCCCGCCCCGGGATCCGCCGAGGGATCGAACGGCGCCTGCGACAGCTCCTTGACCCAGGTGGTGCCCACCGCCATCGCGATCCCCGTGACCACGCCGAACAGGAACCGTCCGACGTACAGCGCGGGCTCGGACACCCCGGGCACCGCGCCGAGCGCCAGCACCGCGCTCGCCGGGACGGACACGACGAGCGCGGGCAGCAGTAACCTGCGCCCGCGCCGGTCCGACGCGGGCCCGCCGATCAGCAGGCCGGGGGCGAGCCCCGCGGCGTAGACGCCGAAGAACGCCGCGACGGTCAGCGCCGAGAAGTGGCCCTGCTCGCGGTAGGCGACCATCAACGGGCTGAACTGGTTGGCGCCGTAGCCGATCGCGAACAGCCCCGCCGCCACGCGCGTCCATGGCCGCACGACTGCCTCCTCTGCGCGACCGGTCGCAGCAAGGTGACCTTGCTGCGGTACTACCGGAGTAAGGCCACCTTGCTGCGGAACGGCCGCGGACGCACCACCGGCGCGGCGTGTCTCACACAGGCGTCAGCCGCGGGCCTTCGCCTGCTGGCGCCACGTGGTGAGGGCCCGCTCGGTGTAGCCGTTCGGCTCGGTGCGGCCGGTGAACACGAGGTCGAGCGCCGCCTGGAAGGACTCGCTGTCGTCCAGGTCGGCGGCCATCGGCCGGTAGCCGGGCTCCTTCGCGTTCTGCTCGTCGACGAGCGCGGCCATCCGCGCGAACGTCTCCCGCACGGTCGCCTCGTCCACCAGCCCGTGGTGCAGCCAGTTGGCGATGAGCTGGCTGGAGATCCGCAGCGTGGCGCGGTCCTCCATCAGCCCGACGCCCTCCAGGTCCGGCACCGTGGAGCAGCCGATGCCCAGCCCGACCCAGCGCACGACGTAGCCGAGGATCGACTGGGCGTTGGTCTCCAGCTCGTGGCGCTTGTCCTCGTCGGACAGCGAGCCGGTCAGCACCGGCACCTCGAGCAGCAGGCGCCGGTCGGTCTCGCGGCCGGCGAGCTCGCGCTGCCGTGCCAGCACGTCGGTGCGCAGGTAGTGCAGCGCGTGCAGCGTGGCGGCCGTCGGGGAGGGCACCCAGGCGCAGTTCGCGCCCGCCTTCGGGTGCGCGCCCTTCTGCTCGAGCATGGCGGCCATCGCGGCGGGCTTCGCCCACATGCCCTTGCCGACCTGCGCCTGCCCGACGAACCCGGCGCGCAGCGCCACGTCGACGTTGCGGTCCTCGTAGCCGAGCAGCCAGGACGTCGACTTCATGTCGTCCTTGCGCACCACCGGCCCGGCCGCGAAGTCGGTGTGGATCTCGTCGCCGGTGCGGTCGAGGAAGCCGGTGTTGACGAAGATGACCCGGTCCTGGGCCTGCGCGATGCAGGCGTCGAGGTTGAGCGACGTGCGCTTCTCCTCGTCCATGATCCCGATCTTCAGTGTGGTGGGCTCGAGCCCGAGCGCCTCCTCCACGGCGGCGAACAGCTCGACGGTGAGCGCCACCTCGTCCGGCCCGTGCTGCTTGGGCTTGACGATGTAGACGCTGCCCGCCCGCGAGTTGGAGTACGTGCCGAGCCCGCGCAGGTCGTGCAGCGCTGCGGTGGCCGAGACCAGGGCGTCGAGCACGCCTTCGGCGATCGGCTCGCCGTCGGCGGTGCGCACGGCGTCGGTGAACATGTGGTGGCCGACGTTGCGCACCAGCAGCAGGGAACGCCCGTGCAGGGTGAGCTCGGACCCGTCGGGTGCGGTGTAGCGCCGGTCACCGTTGACCTTGCGCTCGACCGTCTCGCCGTTCTTCTGGAACGTCGAGGTGAGCTTCCCGGTCATCAGCCCGAGCCAGGTGCGGTAGGCCTCGGCCTTGTCCGGCCCGTCGACCGTGGCGACGGAGTCCTCGAGGTCGACGATCGTGGTGACGGCCGACTCGAGCGCGACGTCGGCGACGTCGGCGTGGTGCTGGCGGCCGACCTGGTGGTCGGGCTCGATGGTGAGCTCGACGTGCAGGCCGTTGCGGCGCAGCAGGATCGCGGCGACGGCGCCGGCGGACCCTCCACCCCCGTCCCCGCCGCTGCGGTGGCCGGCGAACTGGTCCGCGTCGGCGAGGCCGGTGCTGCCGTCCGACGTGTCGACGACGAGCGCGCCGTCGACCACCCGGTAGGCCGTGGCGTCGGCGTGGCTGCCCTCGGCGAGCGGGAAGAACTCGTCGAGCAGCCGGTCGGCCTCGGCGATCACCTGCGCGCCGCGGCGCTCGTCGTAGCCGGGCTCGAGCTCGTGGTCCAGCGGCAGGGCGTCGGTGCCGTACAGGGCGTCGTAGAGCGAGCCCCAGCGCGCGTTCGCGGCGTTCAGCGCGTAGCGCGGGACGGTGGAGGGCACGACCAGCTGCGGGCCGGGGACGTCGGCGATCTCGGCGTCGACGCGCGACACCTTCACCTGCGGCTCGGCGGGCGGCACCAGGTAGCCGATCTCGGTGAGGAACGCCTCGTAGGCCGCGACGTCGCCCGCGCCGTGCTCGGCGTGCCACGCGTCCAGCCGGGCCTGCAGCTCGTCGCGCCGGGCGAGCAGCTCCCGGATCCGTCCGGCGAACCGCTCCTGCAAGGCCGCGCACGTCGACCAGAACCACTCGGGGTCCAGGTCCAGGCCGGGCAGCAACTCGTCGGCCACGAACGCGCGCAGCGCCGGGTCGATCTGCAGATCCGTGCTCACGTCGGTCACGTCTCCACCATCCGCTCTCCGTCGAGGTCCGCCACGTGTGTGTACCACCGCCGGGGCGGTGCAGCACTTTTCTACCAGACGGAGTCGCCGTTCCGTATTACGGAATCTTTGGGACGTCCACCACGGTGGACACCGGGAGCGAGCCGGCCGCGGTGGGATCGACCCACCCGGTCAGCGCGAGCAGGATCGCCGCGACGGCGGACACGATCATCGCTAGCTGGAGCTTCCGGCGGGGACCCACGGTTGCACCTCCGGGACGGGCCTCGACTTCACCATGATCAACCGATCGGGGGAGGGCACGGTGACGACCGGTCGACCCAGGGTGTCAGGCGCCACAGCGCAGGCCGCCGCACCCTCCTGGACAGGACCGGGGGTCGCGGTCAACTATTCTGGGAAGCGGATCGAATGTTCCGCCAAGCGGAAGTTAGCCACGAGACGTAGTCTCGCCGGAGTGCAGCACCGGTCGGAGCGGACGGAGGGGGCGTCGATGGCCCTGAACCCGAGCGTGCGGGCGGAGTTCGAGCGCGTGCTCGACCCCGCGGACGTGATCAGCGACCCGGTGCGGTGCCGGGCCTACGAGTGCGACGGGCTGACCGGGTACTGGGTCGTTCCCGACCTCGTGCTGCTTCCCCGCGACGCCGCGCAGGTGGCCGCCGCGGTGCGGGTATGCGCCGAGCACCGGGTGCCCTACGTGGCGCGCGGCGCGGGCACCGGGCTCTCCGGTGGCGCGCTGCCGGTCGCCGACGGCGTCGTGATCAGCCTCGCGCGGCTCAAGCGCGTGCTCGAGGTCGACCCGGTCGACCGGCGCGCGGTCGTCGAGCCGGGCGTCACCAACCTGGAGATCACCGCGGCCGCCGCCCCGCACGGGCTGTACTACGCGCCCGACCCGTCCAGCCAGCAGGTGTGCACCATCGGCGGCAACGTGGCCGAGAACTCCGGCGGCGCCCACTGCCTCAAGTACGGCTTCACCACCAACCACGTGCTCTCGTGCGAGGTCGTGCTCCCCGACGGATCGCTCGTGACGCTGGGATCGGACACCGGCGAGCAGCTCGGCCCGGACCTGCGCGGGGTGTTCCTCGGCTCCGAGGGCACGCTCGGGATCACCACGAAGATCACGGTGCGGCTGCTGCGCACGCCGGAGTCGGTGCGCACGCTGCTCGCCGACTTCCCGTCGATCAGCGCGGCGGGCGACGTCGTCTCCGACATCGTCGCGGCCGGGATCGTGCCCGCCGCCGTCGAGATGATGGACACCCTCGCGATCGAGGCCGCCGAGGAGGCGGTGCACGCCGGCTACACGGTGGGCGTGCCCGCCGCGCTCGTCGTGGAGCTGGACGGCCCGGTCGAGGAGTGCGACGTCCAGTTCGAGCAGGTCAAGGAGATCTGCGACCGGCACGGCTGCACGCGCCTGCACATCGCGGGCTCGCCGGAGGAACGCGCGGCGATCTGGAAGGGCCGCAAGGCCGCGTTCGCCGCCGTCGGCCGGATCTCGCCCGACTACTTCGTGCAGGACGGCGTCGTCCCGCGCACCCGGCTGGCCGAGGTGCTGGACCGGATCGCCGGGATGGGCGCCGACGCAGGCCTGCGGGTGGCGAACGTCTTCCACGCGGGCGACGGCAACCTGCACCCGCTGGTGCTCTACAGCGCCGCCGCCGGCGAGACGGAGCGCGCCGAGAAGCTCTCGGGGGAGATCGCCGAGCTGTGCGTGGAGCTGGGCGGATCGCTGTCGGGCGAGCACGGGATCGGCACCGACAAGGCGTGCTCGATGCCGAAGATGTTCGGGATGGACGACCTGGAGGTCATGGGACGGGTCCGCGCCGCGTTCGACCCGCACGGCATCTGCAACCCCGGCAAGGTCCTCCCGACGCCGCGGCTGTGCGGCGAGCGTCCGGGCAGGTACAAGCCGCATCCGCTGGAGGAGGCCGGCGTGATCGAGCGCCTGTGACCGGCCCGAACCGCGCGAGTCGGGGCCTACGGGTGCGCGAGTCGGGCGATGAGCGCGAGCACTGCGAGGGAGACGTATGAGCAAGGGCAACGCGACGACCGCCGCGCCGCTGCGGCCCACCGAACTGCGGTCGCTGCGGGACGCGGTGCTCGACACTGCGGGCCCGATCGCGATCGCCGGTGCCGGCACGGCCGCGGGCTGGGCGGGCGCACTCGGCCCGGTCGACGCGGTCCTCGACACCACCGCGTTGTCCGGCGTGATCACACACAACCCGGGCGACATGACCGTCTCCGTCCGGGCGGGCACGCCGCTGCGCGTGCTCGCCGAGGAGCTGGCCCCGCACGGTCAACACGTGTCGTTCGACGCCGCGCGGGTGGCCGACGGCGCCACCGTCGGCGGGCTGGTCGCCACGGCCGACGCGGGCCCGGCGGCACTGGTGTACGGCTCGCTGCGCGACCTCGTCATCGGCGTCACCGTGGTGCTCGCCGACGGCACGGTGGCCCGCAGTGGCGGGCACGTCATCAAGAACGTCGCCGGCTACGACCTCGCCAAGCTGCTGCACGGCTCCTACGGCACGCTCGGCGTGCTGGCCGAGGTGGTGCTGCGGCTGCACCCGGTCCCGAAGCGCACCGAGACGCTCGTGGTGGAGTGCTCGCTCCCGGAAGCGGCCGAGCTCGCCGCCCGGCTGCTCGGCGGCCCGTACGAGCCCGCCGCGCTGGAGTGGATCTCCGACGGGCAGCTCCTGGTCCGGATGGAGGGCACGGAGGCCGCGCTACCCGCCCGCGTCGATCGGATCCGCGAGGTGCTCCAGCTGAGCGAGCGGCACGTTCGCGCGGACCTATCGCACGCCGACGCACGTCTGGCGGCTGAACGCCGTCGCGAAGCAGGCGGACAGCCGCCAGTGGGAGGAAGTGCCGTTCGCGCGGACGGTGACCCGTGGACGCGGCACGCCGAGCTCACCCGCGGCGCGGCCGACGCGGCCGTGCTGCGCATCGGCGTGCGGCCGTCGCGGCTGCCCGAGGTGATCGCAGCGCTGCCCGGCGTCTCCGCCGTCACCGCCGGGTTGGGCACCGGCGTCGCCACCGTCACCCTCGACCCGGCGGGCGTCGCCGAGGCCCACGCCGTGGTGCACGCCGCGGGTGGCACGTCCGTGCTGCGGGCTCGCCCGGCGGGCGCCGACGTCACCGCGTGGGGCCCGCCGCCGTCCGCGATCGCCGTCCTCGAGGCCGTGAAGGCCGAGCTCGACCCGCAGGGCCGCTTCGGCCCGGGTCGCTTCGACCCCTGGATGTGAGACAGATGAGCACTCCCGCCGGCTCCGCCGACACCAACCTCCCCCAGACCGGCCCCAGCAGCTATGACGAGCACCGTCCGCCCGAGCGCGAGCTGCTCGACGACTGCGTGCACTGCGGCTTCTGCCTGCCCACCTGCCCCACCTACCAGCTGTGGGGCGAGGAGATGGACTCCCCGCGCGGCCGCATCTACCTGATGGACCTCGCGAAGAAGGGCGAGATCGGGCTCGAGGGCCCGTTCACCGAGCACATCGACCAGTGTCTGGGCTGCATGGCGTGCGTGTCCGCGTGCCCGTCGGGTGTGCAGTACGACCGGCTGTTGGAGTCGGTGCGCCCGCAGATCGAGCGCAACGTCGAGCGCGAGAAGTCGGACAAGTGGTTCCGCGACGCGATCTTCGCGCTGTTCCCGTACAAGCGGCGGCTGCGGGCCGCGACCCTGCCCGGGGCACTCTACCAGCGGCTGCGGAAGGTGCCCGCCGTCGCGAAGGTCGCGTCGAAGCTGCCGGGACGGCTCGGCGCGGTGGAATCGCTGCTGCCGCCGGTGTCGGTGCGCGAGGCGTTCGCCCGGCTGCCGGTGCACACCCCGGCCGTGGGCGAGCGGCGGGCGCGCGTCGCCCTGCTGTCCGGGTGTGTGCAGGACGTGTTCTTCCACCGCGTCAACGAGGCCACCGTGCGCGTGCTCGCCGCCGAGGGCTGCGACGTCCTCGTCCCGCGCGACCAGCAGTGCTGCGGTGCGCTGGAGCTGCACGCCGGGCGCGAGGACTCGGCCCTGGCACGGGCGAAGCGTGAGATCGCGGTGTTCGAGAAGCTCGGGGTCGACCACGTGGTCACGAACGTGGCGGGCTGCGGCTCCTCGATGAAGGAGTACGGGCACCTGCTCGACGACGACCCGGAGTGGGCCGAGCGGGCGGCGGCGTTCAGCGCGAAGGTCCGCGACGTGCACGAGGTGCTCGCCGACCTGCTCGACGACGGCGGTCCGCGCGCGGCCCGGCACCCCATCGCCGCGCGGGTGGCCTACCACGACGCCTGCCACCTCGGCCACGCCCAGCAGGTCCGCGCCCAGCCGCGGGCGGTGCTGCGCTCGATCCCCGACGTGGAGGTGCTCGACGTGCCCGAGGCGGCGCTGTGCTGTGGGTCGGCCGGGATCTACAACATGGTGATGCCGGAGGCCGCGGGCGACCTCGGGGCCCGGAAGGCGGAGAACATCCGCTCGGTGCGCCCGGACGTCGTCGTCACGGCCAACCCGGGGTGCCTGCTGCAGATCGGCAAGCACCTCGGCGCCCCCGAGGGCGCGGCGGACGGCGGCGGGCCGGTGCCGCTGCTGCACCCGGTGCAGCTGCTGGACGCCTCGATCCGCGGCGTGCCGGTCCCCCGCAGCTGACGGGACCGCGCCGCCGGCGCCCACCAGGCCCTACCCCGCGCCGCCCACGTGCCGGCAAGGTGGCCATGCTGCCGTCCAGTGGCAGTATGGCCACCTTGCTGGCGTTCCCGGACGGGCACCTCGACGCGCGTCAGCCCTTCACCGCGCCCTGGGTGAAGCCCGCGATGAAGCGGTTGAGGAACAGGTTGAACACCAGCGCGATCGGCACCGCCACGAGCACGGCGGACGCCTGCAGCGACTGCCAGAAGAACACGTCGCCGCGGACGAGCTCGGTGGGCACGCCGGTGCTGATCACCTTCTCCTCGCTCGGCGAGATGAACGCGAGCGCGTAGATGAACTCGCTCGCCGTGAGCGTGAAGGCGAACACCACCACGGCGACGATGCCGGGGAACAGCAGCGGCGCGACCACCCGCACCATCGCGCCCACGCGGCTGTAGCCGTCGACCATGGCCTGCTCCTCGATGTCCTTCGGGATGGTCTTGAGGAACCCGATGAGCAGCCAGACCGACACCGGCACCGTGATCGTCGGGTAGATGACCACGAGCGACCACGTGGAGTCCTGCAGCCCGAGCGCGACGACGAGGCGGGAGAGCGAGAGGAACAGCAGGGTCGGCGGCACGAGGTAGACGAAGAAGATCGCGATCCCCATCGGGCCCGCCCACGGGCGGTCCAGCCGCGCCAGGCTGTAGGCCGCCGGGAGCGCGAGCGCCAGCGTCACCAGAACCACGAGCACCCCGACCCACAGCGTGTTCCACGCGAAGGTGGCGAAGCCGGTGCGGTTGAACAGCAGCTCGACGTGGTCGGTGGTCGGCGACTCGTTGTAGACGAACGGGTTGTTGTTGCGCCGGTACAGGTCGCTGTCCTGCTTGAACGTGGTGATCGCCGCCCAGACGAACGGGCCGGCCGCGGCCAGGGCGGACAGGACCGCGAGCACGTACAGCGCCACCCGTCCGGCCCGGTGCCGCCGCGCGTACCGGCGCCGGTCGGCGTCGGTCACCACCAGTCCGGGCGCGCCCACCTCAGCTCACCTCCATCCGGCGGACGACGCGCAGGATCGCGATCGCCGCGGCGAGCAGCAGCGGGAACAGGAACAGCGCGATCGCGGCCCCCTGCCCGATGTCGCTGCCCTCGATGCCGCGGAAGAACGCCCAGCTGGCGAGCACCTGGGTCTCGTTGGTCGGGCCACCGCGGGTGAGGACGTAGACGACGGTCATGTCCGTGAACGTGAAGATGGCGCCGAACAGCGCGGAGATCGCGATGACCGGCGCGGTCAGCGGGATCGTGATCTCGAACATCCGCCGCCAGAAGCCCGCGCCGTCCACCGCCGCCTGCTCCTGCACGTCCCGCGGGATCGACAGCAGCCCGGCCATCATGATCACCGCGGCCAGCGGCACCAGCCGCCAGACGTGCACCGCGATCACCGATCCCATGGCGAGCACCGGCTGGCCCAGCCAGTACATGTTCGACTGGATCAGCCCGAGCTGCCGCAGCACCCAGTCGATCGGGGAGAACACCGAGTCCAGCAGCCACAGCCAGGTGATAGTCGACAGCGCCACCGGCGTGGTCCACGGCAGGAGCACCAGGAACCGGACGATCCAGCGGCCCCGGAATTCGGCGACGAGGACGTTGGCCAGGATCTTGCCGAACACCACGATCAGCAGCATCGACACGGCGGTGAACACGAACGTGTTGCGCAGCGACCGCCAGAAGATCGGGTCCTCGAAGATGCGGGCGAAGTTCCGGAAGCCGACCCAGTCGAAGCTCGGGTCGCCGCCGGTCACGTCGGAGAGGCTGAACGCCACCGCGAGCCCGAATGGCACGCCGACCAGCGCGACGACGTAGACGACCGCGGGCGAGAGCAGCAGCCAGGCCAGCACGCCGTCCCGGTCGCCGATGCGGCGCCGGGCGACGTCGGGAGCGGGCCGGGCCGCGCGCTCGGGCGCGATTTCACGGGTGGCACCCATCAGGCCCCCAGCCGCACGGGCTCGGTCCGCAGCCCGTGCTCCGCGTCGAAGAACCGCAGCCTGCCGGCCGGCACGGCGAACTCGTGCCGCTCGCCGACCGCGATCGGCGTCTCGACGGTGGCCGGCAGCCGGGCGATCACCCGGCACGGCCCGTCGCCGAGATCCACCGTGCCGTAGACGTGCCGGTCGCCGGACAGGTACTCCATCCGCTGCACCTCGAGCGTGGCCGTCACCCGCTCCCCCGGCACGTTCTCGACCGGGAGGAGGTGCTCGGGCCGGAACCCGACGAGCACATCACCGTGCGGCACGAGGTTCATCGGCGGCGACCCGATGAACGTCGCGACGAAGGTGTCCGCGGGGTCGTCGTAGATCTCGACCGGCGCGCCGATCTGCCGCACCCTCCCCTGTGACATCACCGCGATCCGGTCGCCGAGGCCCATCGCCTCGCTCTGGTCGTGGGTGACGTAGATCGTGGTGGTGCCGAGGTCTTGCTGGAACCGCTTCAACTCGTCGCGCGCGCTCGCCCGCAGCTTGGCGTCCAGGTTGGACAACGGTTCGTCGAGCAGGAACACCGTGGGATCCCGGACGAGCGCGCGGGCCAGCGCCACGCGCTGCCGCTCGCCGCCGGAGAGCTGACGCGGCTTGCGGTCGAGCAGGTGCTCGATCCCCAGCATCCCCGCGGCCCGGCGGGCCCGCTGCGTCCGTTCATCGGGCGGCACCCGCGCCGCGCGCAGCGGGAACACGATGTTCGCCAGCACCGACTTGTGCGGGTAGAGCGCATAGCTCTGGAACACCATGGCGATCCGGCGCGCCCGCGGTGGCAACCCGGTGACCGCCTGGCCGCCGATGAGCACCTCCCCGCTGCTGGGCTGCTCCAGGCCGGCGATCGTGCGCAGCAACGTCGTCTTCCCGCAGCCGGACGGGCCGAGCAGCACGAGGTACTCGCCCTCGCCGGTGGCGATGTCGACGCCGTCGATCGCGCGCACCCGGCCCGCGTCGAAGTGCTTGTGCAGGTCACGAACCTCGACGGTGCTCACCCGGTCAGCTCCCACCGGCGCCGATCAGGCCCCGCGCCCGCCAGTTGTCGAAGATCGGGACGATCTGCGCCTCCGCGTCGGCCACTGCCTGCTGGGGGGAGACCTCGCCGCGCGCGGCCCTGGCGAACATGTTCGGGATGATGAAGGTCGCGAACACCTCGCCCTCGGCCGTGTTGGCCGGGCCCGGATACCCGATGTTCGTGCTCCAGTCCACGGCCTCGCCCAGCAGCGCGAGCTTGTCGGCGGGCTGCGCGCCGTACGGGTCGGCGTTCAGCCACGTGTCGAGCTCGGGCATCACGTCCGGGTAGGCCGGGAAGTCGTAGAGCTTCGAGTGCCAGGCGACCAGGGGAAGGTTCGCGGTGTAGTGCAGGAGGAACTCCTTCGCCGCGTCCGGGTTGGCGGCGAAGGTCGGGACGATCCAGTTGTACATCACGTGGCTCGCCGCGCGGGCGTCCGCGGGACCGCTCAGGGCGGGCGTGAAGAAGATGTCGCTCGCCACCTCGGGGTCGGTCTCCTGGGACGTCCGCCAGGCGGAGATCGAGTTGAGGATGTAGGACAGCTGCCCGGCGGCCAGCCCCTGGTTGTTGGACGCGGCGTTCCACGAGAACACCTCGGGCGTCATCGTGTCCCGGTAGAGCCGGCTCATGAACTCCACAGCCTGCACCGTCTCGCGCGAGTTGATGACCACCTGCTCCGAGGCGTCCTGGATCGAGGCGCCGTACGACCACAGCAAGGCCCGGCCCGCCATGTTCGAGTCGATCTCCTGGGACATCCCGATGCCCAGCTGCACGCCCTGGCTGTTCTTGATCTCGGCGCCGCCGCGGAGCAGGTCGTCCCAGGTGCTCGGGCCGTCGGCCAGCCCCACCGGGGTCCAGAGGCTGCGCCGGAAGTCGCCGGGGTCGGGCACCCAGGCGGGCGCGTACGCGAAGTACTTGCGGGTGGTGGGGTTGAAGGAGGACTTCTGGCAGAGCTCCAGCATCGTGCCGTGCCGGTTGCTCGCCTCCGTGACGACGTCGGTGAGGTCGAGGACGCTCGGCTCGTACTGCGGAACCGGGGCGATGTGCAGGATCAGGTCGTGGCCCTGGTTCGCCTGGATCTCGGCCTGCGTGCGGGCGGGCAGCTCCGCGTAGTTGATGTGGTCGACCGTGACGTCCACGCCGACCCGCGATCCCCACTCCTGCACCCAGGGGTCGAACCAGACGTCGTGCGCCGGCACGAAGTGACTCCACATGAGGATCGACATCGCTCCGGAGAGCGGCGCCACGGGTTCGGTGAACGTGCCCGTCGGAGCGGGCTGGGTGGGCTCGGCGGGTGCGCCGCCGCCGGCGTCGTCACCGTTCCCGCCGCAGCCGACCAGTGCACCGCCGAGCGCGGCCAGGCCCGTGGCCTGGAGGAACCGCCGGCGGTCGAACTCCATCCGATTGCTGGTCATGGTGGCTCCCGAGACATCGTCGGCTCGATCGCGGAATCGTAGGACCGGTGTCGAGGTCCGGCCGCGAAAGGGACACGATCGTTACCGACGGCGGCGCGGGCACGACCGGGAACTGTCGGGGGTCGGTCCTACCGTCCTGGCATGGGAATCAACTGGAACGGGCAGCTCGTCGAGCAGCTGGAACGGCACTGGCAGGGGCACCTGCGACCGCGACTCCACGGACTCTCCGACGACGAGTACTTCTGGGAGCCCGCACCCGGCGCGTGGAACGTCCGACCACGGGGCACGTCCACGGCACCGGTGCAGGCGGGCAGCGGCGAGTTCACGATCGACTTCGCGTTCCCCGAACCGGATCCCCCACCGGTCACCACGATCGCCTGGCGGCTCGGCCACATCATCGTGGGCGTGTTCGGCGCCCGAGCGGCGGCACATTTCGGGGGGCCGCCCGCCGACTACCAGGGCTTTGCGTACGCGGGCACCGCCGAGGAGGCGCTGCGCCAGCTCGACGAGTCGCACAACGCCTGGATCGCCGGGGTGCGCGGGCTGGACGAGGCCGCGATGGAACGCGCGGTCGGGCCGGCCGAGGGTGGGTTCGCGGAGCGCCCGATGGCCGAGCTCGTGCTGCACATCAACCGGGAGGCGATCCACCACGGCGCCGAGATCGCACTGCTGCGCGACCTGTACCGCGCGAGGGCCGGGTGACGCCCTCGCCACGTCGCCGACGCACCCTGTCCGCGCGGACCCACCCCACCGACGGGGCGCGTGGGCCGAAAGGGGGTGCGTGAGCCGCAGGCACCGCACTCCCTACGAGCCGGGCAGGCCCCAGGGCGCCCGCCCACCGCCCCGCACCCCGTCTCGGCGGACGCACCCCACCGACCGGGCGCGTGAGCCGGAAGGAGGTGCACGAGCGTCAGATGCGCGGCGCCCACCGTTGACCGTCGACCGGGCCGCCCGCGAGGATCGCCCCGTGATCGACGACGATCGGCTCGCCCCCGCGCAACGCCGCCGGGTCGCGCCGGGCCGGAGCCGCTGATGGCGGTGCTGCAGTCGCGGCTCGATCCGGCGTCGGTGGAGTACGTGGCGGACCGTGCCGCCATGCTCGCGGCCCTGGAACCGCTCGCCGCGCTGGCCGAGGCGGTGCACGCCGCGGGCGGCGAGAAGGCGGTGGCCCGCCACCGCGGCCGGGGGAAGCTGCTCGCGCGCGAGCGGGTCGACCTGCTGCTCGACGAGGACGCCCCGTTCCTAGCTGTCGGCGTTCGCCGGGGCCCACGACCCGGAGCACGAGCAGCCGGGCGCCCGGCTCATCACCGGGGTCGGGCCGGTGTCCGGCGTGGAATGCATGGTCATCGCCAACCAGCCCACGGTGAAGGGCGGGTCGCTGTCGCCGTCCGGCGTGGCCAAGCAGCTGCGCGCGCTGGAGGTCGCCGAGCGCAACCGGCTGCCGGTGGTCACGCTAGTCGAGTCCGGCGGGGCCGGCCTGCCGCGGCAGGCCGACATCTTCGTCCCCGGCGGGCGCACGTTCCGCGACCTGTCCCGGCTGTCCGCCCACGGCATCCCCACGGTCGCGCTCGTGTTCGGCAGCTCCACGGCGGGCGGGGCGTACGTGCCCGGGATGAGCGAGTACACGGTGTTCGTCGCCGGGGCGGCGTCGGTGTACCTCGGCGGGCCGCCGCTGGTGAAGATGGCCACCGGTGAGGACACCGACGACGAGACGCTCGGCGGCGCCGACATGCACGCGCGGGTCTCCGGCCTCGCCGACCACCTCGCCGTCGACGAGCGCGACGCACTCCGCATCGGCCGCGAGATCGTGGCGAACCTGGGCTGGCAGAAGGCCGGTCCGCCGCCGTCGCTGCCCGCGGACGAGCCCCGCTACCCCGCCGACGAGCTGCTCGCCTGCGCCGCCGCCGATCCGAAGCGGGCGGTCGAGGTGCGCGAGATCCTCGCCCGTGTGCTCGACGGTTCCCGCTTCGCCGAGTTCAAGCCGCTCTACGGCACCACGCTCGTCACGGGGTGGGGCTCGATCGGCGGCCGGCCGGTCGGCGTGCTCGCCAACAACGGGATCCTGTTCTCCGAGGAGTCGAAGAAGGGCGCCCACTTCGTCCAGCTGGCCAACGCCCGCGGCGTCCCGCTGCTGTTCGTGCAGAACATCACCGGGTTCATGGTCGGCACGGCCGCCGAGCGCGGCGGGATCATCAAGGACGGCGCCAAGCTGATCAACGCCGTGTCGAGCTCGGCGGTGCCACACCTGACGCTGATGGTCGGCGCGTCCTACGGCGCGGGCAACTACGGCATGTCCGGGCGGGCCTACGACCCCCGGTTCGTGTTCACCTGGCCCGGCCACCGGATCGCGGTGATGGGCGGACCGCAGCTCGCGGGTGTCATGTCGATCGTCCAGCGCGGGGCGGCGGAGCGGGCCGGCCGCGCCTACGACGACGCGACGGACGCGCAGGTCCGGGCCGCGACAGAGGCGATGATCGAGGCCCAGTCCGGCGCGGTGTACGCCACGGGACGCGGCTGGGACGACGGGGTGATCGATCCCCGGCACACCCGCACCGTGCTCGAGCTCGCGCTGTCGGCCGTGCACTCCGCGCCGATCCGGGGCACCACCGGCTACGCGCCCTTCCGGATGTGACCGTGATCCGAACCCTGCTCGTGGCCAACCGGGGCGAGATCGCCCGCCGCGTGTTCCGCACCGCGTCGGCGATGGGGATCCGCACGGTCGCCGTGCACTCCGAGCCCGACGCCGCCGCCCCGCACGTCCGCGCCGCCGACCGGGCCGTCGCGCTCGGCGGCGCCACCGCGGCGGAGTCCTACCTCGACATCGGGAAGATCCTCGACGCGGCCCGCCGCGCGGGCGCCGACGCCGTGCACCCCGGCTACGGGTTCCTCGCCGAGAACGCGGAGTTCGCCGCCGCCTGCACGGCCGCGGGGCTGGTGTTCGTCGGCCCGTCGCCCGAGTCGATCGCGGCGATGGGCCGCAAGGACCGTGCGAAGGAGATCGCCCGCAAGGCCGGCCTCCCGGTGCTGCCCGACGCCGTGCTCACGGACGACGATCCGGCCGGCTGGGCCGCCGCAGCCGCCCGCGTCGGCTACCCGCTGCTGGTCAAGGCCACCGCGGGCGGCGGCGGGAAGGGCATGCGGCTCGTCGCGGGTCCCGAGGGTCTCGCCGAGGCGGTCGAGGGCGCCCGCCGGGAGGCCGCGAGTGCGTTCGGTGACCCGGCGGTCTTCCTGGAGCGCTATCTCTCCCCCGCCCGGCACGTCGAGGTGCAGGTGTTCGGCGACGCCCACGGCGGCGCGGTGCATTTCGGGGAGCGCGAGTGCTCGGTGCAGCGGCGCCACCAGAAGGTGCTGGAGGAGGCGCCGTCGGTCGCGGTGTCACCGCAGCTGCGGGACCGCATGGGCGAGACCGCCGTGGCACTGGTGCACGAGCTCGGCTACGTGGGCGCGGGCACCGTCGAGTTCCTGCTCGACGACGACGGCGGGTTCTTCTTCCTCGAGATGAACACCCGGCTGCAGGTGGGAGCACCCGGTCACGGAGGAGGTGTACGGCCTCGACCTGGTGCGGTTGCAGCTGCGCGTCGCGGGCGGGGAGCCGCTCGACCTCGAGCGTGCGCCGCAGCCGCGCGGGCACGCGATCGAGGTGCGCCTCTACGCCGAGGACCCGGCGCGCGAGGACCTCCCCTCTCCCGGCCCGCTGCACCACTACCGGCACCCCGACCGGCCGGGGGTGCGCTACGAGGACGGCGTGGCTGCGCCGGGCGAGGTCAGCCCGTTCTACGACCCACTGCTCGCCAAGGTGATCGCGCACGCTCCCACGCGCGCCGAGGCGGCCGCCGTGCTCGCGGGCGCGTTGGAGGCCACCGAGGTGCACGGCCCGGTCACCAACCGCAACCTGCTCGTCGGCCTGCTGCGCGATCCCGACTTCCGTTCCGGCGCCACCCGCACCGACTTCCTCGACCGGCACCCGGCTCTGCGCACCCCCGCGCATCGGACGCCCCCGGTCGTCCACCTCGCCGCCGCGGTGGCCGTCACCGCGGCGCGCCGGCGGGCCGCCGATCCCGTCACCGGGTCGGCTCCCCCCGGCTTCCGGCTCCTGCCCGGCAGCCCGCTCACCGCGGCCACGTGGACAACGTCGTCGGGCGAGCCCGTCGCCGTCGGGTACCGGCTCGGCGCCGCGGCCGGGGACACGGTCCTCACCCTCGAGGCCGACGGCACCGGCCACGAGCTCCCGCTGCGCGACCTCGGAATCGACGGGGTGCGCGTGGTGCACGACGGCGTCGCGGTCCCGTGCCGGGTCCGGGTGCATCCCGACGGTTCGGTGTGGGTCAACGATCCGGCCGCGCAGAGCGCGTGGCAGCCGCGGCCGCGCCTGCCCGGCCCCGGGCTGACGGCAGCCACGGCCGGACCGGTGGCCGAGGTGCCCGGCACGGTCGCCGCCGTGCTCGTCGCCCCCGGCGACCGCGTCACTGCCGGGCAACGGCTCGTGGTGCTGGAGGCGATGAAGATGGAGCACGCGGCCACGGCGGCCGCCGACGGCGTCGTCGAGGCCGTGCACGTCGCCGTCGGCCAGTACGTCGACGCGCACGCGGTGCTGGTCACGCTGGCCCTCGAAGGCTCCGCGTGACCGCCGGGGTCCTGCGCGTCGCCAACTGCTCCGGGTTCTACGGCGACCGGCTCTCCGCCGCCCGCGAGATGGTGTCGGGCGGTCCGCTCGACGTGCTCACCGGCGACTGGCTGGCCGAGCTGACCATGGGGCTGCTGCTCAAGCAGCGCTCCCGCGACCCGGACGCCGGTTTCGCCACCACGTTCGTCACGCAGCTGCGCGACGTCCTCGGCGACTGCCTCGACCGGGGTGTGAAGATCGTCTCGAACGCGGGCGGGCTGAACCCGGACGGGTGCGCGCGCGCCGTCGCGGAGGTCGCCGCCGGGCTCGGCCGCGAGGTGCGGGTGGCGGTGGTAACCGGCGACGACGCCGGCGAGCGCTTCGCCGCCGCCCGAGCAGCCGGCTGGACCGGCCCGCACCTGCACACCGGCGCGCCGCTCACCGGCGAGCCGGAGATTGCGCACGCCTACCTCGGCTGCTGGGGCATCGCGGAGGCGCTCGCCGCGGGCGCGGACGTCGTCGTCACCGGCCGGGTGAGCGACGCCTCGCTCGTCGCCGGGCCGGCCGCGTGGCGGTTCGGCTGGGGCCGCGACGCCTGGGACGCCCTCGCCGGCGCCGTCGCCGCGGGCCACGTCATCGAGTGCGGGGCCCAGGCCACCGGCGGCAACTTCAGCTTCGCCGCGGAGTTCGCGAACATGGCCCGCCTCGGCTTCCCGCTCGCCGAGATCGCCGCCGACGGCTCCGCGGTGATCACCAAGCATCCCGGCACCGGCAGCGCCGTCACCGTGGAGACGGTCACCGCACAGCTGCTCTACGAGATCGACGGCCCGCGCTACCGCAACCCCGAGGTCGTCGCCCGGTTCGACACGTTGCGCCTGGCGCAGGAGGGCCCGGACCGTGTGGGGATCAGCGGCACGCGCGGCGAACCCGCGCCCGACACCGTCAAGGTCGGCGCCGTCGCGACCGCGGGCTGGCGCAACCGCACCACGTTCGTGCTCACCGGCCTCGACGTCGAGGCCAAGGCGGCGCTCGCCCAGGAGCAGCTGTGGGCGGCCGTCCCCGGCGGGCGGGCGGCGTTCGACGACGTGCGGGTGCGGCTGCTGCGGGCCGATCGGCCCGACCCGGCCGCGATGGACGAGGCCGTCGCCCTGCTCACCGTTGAGGTCGCCGACGCCGACCGGCGCCGCGTCGCCGGGCTCTCCCGCGCGGCCGTCGAGACGGCACTCGCCGGCTACCCCGGGTTCTTCCTCACCGAGCCGCCCGGCGCCGGCTCCGCGTTCACGGTGTTCTGGCCCACGCTGATGCCGGCGGCGGCGTTCCCGCAGCAGGTCCGCCTCGGCGAGAGGACGTGGACGGTGGCGCCGGTCGCCCCGGTCCCGCTCGCCGCCCCGCTCCCCGAACCCGCCGGGCCCCCCGCCGCCACGCCGTCCGCCGGACCGACCCGCCGCGTCCCGCTCGGCACCGTGGCCGGCGCCCGCTCCGGCGACAAGGCGGGCGACGCGACGCTGGGCCTGTGGGCCCGTGACGACGCCGGCTACGCCTGGCTCGCGGGCTGGCTCACGGAGGCGCGGCTGCGGGCACTGCTGCCGCCCGGCGCCGGCGAGCTGCAGCCGTGGTGGCTGCCCAACCTGCGCGCGGCCGGTGCCACCGTCGTCGGCCTGCTCGGCGCGGGCGTGGCCGCCAACCTCGACCTGGACGCGCAGGCCAAGGCACTCGGGGAGTTCGTCCGCGCGCGGCACGTCGACGTGCCTGCGGCGCTACTGCGCTGACCGGCCGCTCGTCCGGCCCCACAGCACCACCAGGCCGGCGAGCGCGAACAGAACCGCTCCCAGCCACAGGACACCGGCGAGCGCGATGCGGTCGACCACCACGCCGCCGAGGAACGCCCCGAGCCCGATCGCGAGGTTGAACACCGCCACCCAGAGGGCGGTCGCCGCCTCCACAGCGCGAGGTGCCGCTGCGATCATCCAGGTCTGCAGGCTCACCGACACCCCGCCGTATGCCAGGCCCCAGACGACCAGTAGGGCGGCCCCGCCCACTGCTGTGGAGCCGATCACCGGGTACAGCGCCGTCACCACGGCGAGGGTCGCCACGATGGCGAGGACCGTCCGCGACAGGCGGCGGGTCACTGCGGCGCCGGCCGCGAAGTCCCCGCGATCCCCGCCGCCCCGAAGGCGAACAGCAGCGGCCCGACGAGCGGTGCAGGCACCTCGGACACGTCCTCCAGCAGCGGGCGGACGAACGTGTAGGCGCAGAAGTGCGCGGTGACGACGAACAGCGTGGCGAGGATCCCGGCGGCCACCAGGGGGTTGCGGACCTGCCGAGCCAGCGCGCTGGGCCGGAGCGGCTGTGTGGCCGCCAGCGGGGGCAGCAGCGCGAGCAACGCGATCAGCACGACCAGCGCGAGCGCACTCAGAGCGGCGAAGGCCGCCCGCCACCCGGCGAACCCGCCCAGCAGCGTCCCGATCGGCACGCCGAGCACGTTGGCCGCCGCCACCCCACCGAAGATGAGGGCGGTGGCGCGCGGGACGTCGGGAGCGGCGACCAGCCGGGTGGCGAGCCCGCCCGCAACGGCCCAGAAGCCCCCGATGGCCACTCCTACCAGCACCCGTGACGCCAGCAGCACGGCGAAGTTCGGCGCCAGTGCCGAGCAGGCGCTCGCGGCTGTCATGAGCGCCATCAGCGCGACGAGCAGCAGCCTGCGGTCCATCCGCCCGACCAGCACGGGAACCAGCGGCGCGGCGACCGCGGCGACGATCCCGGGCACGGTCACCATCAGCCCGGCGGCGCCGTCGGTGACCCGCAAGGCGGACCCGACGGGCGTCAGCAGGCCGACCGGCAGCTGTTCCGCCGTGACCAGCAGGAAGGTTCCCACGGAGACGGCCGCGACGGCGATCCACCGCCGGCCCGCGCGCCCGCTGCCCGACCGTTCCGATTCCAGTACTCGGTTTCCCTGTTCGGGATCGTTCGTTCCCATATTCGGGCACGCTAGTACGGGAGCGCCCGCTCCACAATGAGTTACCCTGTGGTCGTGCCTCGACCTCGTGAGTTCGACGAGCAGGACGTGGTGGCGCGGGCCACCGACCTGTTCTGGCGGCGCGGCTACCACGCCACATCCGTGCGCGACCTCGGCGACGAGCTGGGCCTCAGCGCCAGCAGCCTGTACCGCACGTTCGGCGACAAGCACGGCCTGTTCCTGCGCGCACTCGACCACTACCGCGCGACGGAGACCGCCGCCGCCCGGGAGCGGCTGGACGGCCCGGGCGCGGCACGGAGCGTGCTGCGCGAATGGCTCGTCAGGAGCATCGACGTCCCGGCGGCGAGGCCACCTGCGCGCGGGTGTTTCGTGGTCAACACGGCGACCGAGCTGGGCAGCGACGACCCCGACGTCGACCGGCGCACCGGCGCCGCCTTCAGTGCCACCAGGGAAGCGGTGGAACGGGTCCTGCGCCGAGGGTGCACGGAGGGGGAGCTCCCCCCCGACCTCGACGTCGCCGCCGCGGCCGACGCGCTGTTCACCCTTCAGCTGGGGCTGCAGGTGCGGGCACGGGCCGGGCACGACCCGGCGCACCTGACCGCCGTGATCGACTCTGCCGTCCGCGGGCTCGGCTGAGCGGGCGACTCGGCCGTCGAAACCGGGCGACTCGCGGGTGTTTCCGCGAGTCGCCCGATTCCGACACGCGACTCGCCCGATTCGGACACGCGAG
>NZ_JAHKRK010000098.1 GCF_019396355.1 Pseudonocardia nigra | reverse complement strand
GTCGTTGGAGATCCGCACCGTCTTCCAACCGCTCGCCCGGACTCGGTCATCCGCACCAGCACCGACCGCCGCCGATGCAGATCGATCCCGACAATCTGCCGTCCCGCGTACTGTTCGCTCACAAGGGGCCTCCTCGAACCGTGCGACGTGCGCACCCCGAGCATGAGCCGGGAGTCACGAGGAGCGGAGGCCCCGCTCCTTCATCACATCAGGAAAGCCACGTTCCTGTCATTCAGCGTCCGGAACGTGGCTTTCCTGGCGGGAGGGATGGGGTCAGGCGATCCGCCCCACCCCGGCGTAGAAGCCCACGTGCTCGAGGGCGACGGCGTCGTCCGGGCGCCACTCGCTCGCGTCGACGAGCCCGGGCTCCACGAGCGTCGCCGAGCCGAACATCTCGGTGATCCGCTCCTTCGGCCGCGGCCAGATCGGGTTGGCGGTGCTCGTGTAGGTCTTGGCGGCCGCGGCGGCGATCTCCGGGTCGTGGTCGGCCGTGACGTGCGACAGCACATGGAAGCTGCCGGGTGCGAGGCGGCTGCGGTAGGCCTCGGTCAGCGCCACCGGGTCGGCGTCGTCGGAGACGAAATGCAGCACCGCGACGGTGAGCAGGGCGACCGGCTGCGAGAGGTCGAGCAGGTCGCGCACTCCCGGCGCGCGAACACGGCGTCCGGGTCGCGCAGGTCGGCCGCCGTGATCGTCGACTGCGGGTCGCCCTCCAGCAGCGCCGCGCTGGAGGCCACGGTGACGGGCTCGTTGTCCACGTAGGCCACGCGCGCTCCCGCGTCGGTGGCGCGCGCGAACTCGTGCACGTTGCCGACCGTTGGGATGCCCGACCCCAGGTCGAGGAACTGGTGCACGCCCTCGGACTGGCAGTAGCGCACGGCCCTGGCGAGGAAGCGCCGGTTGGCCCGGACGGCGTCGACGATCCACGGCATCACCGCCCGCGTCCGGTCGGCGGCGGCGCGGTCGGCGGCGAAGTTGTGCGACCCCCCGAGGTGGTAGTCGTACATGCGGGCCGCGTTCGGGATGTCCGGGTCGACGGCCGGGAGCTTCGCAAGATCGGTCATACCTCGCGATGCTGCCGTTCTCACTCGAACAGGTCCGCACCCACTCCGCCACCCCCGGCACACACCGCGGGGACTCGGCACACACGGTCGGCAGTGTGTGCGGCGGCCGGGAGGTGTGTGCGGCCGCCCGGGCCGTGCGCCCCGCCGGCCTGCGTCGCCACCGGCCGCCCGTCCCCGCGATCGGCCCGGGCGTACTCTGGAGCCGAAGGCCCCGGCCGGGGGCGTCGTCCCGGGCAGGGGTCTGCTCTGCGTGCGCGCTCACTCCTGCCTTGCGAGGGGTTTCTTCCATCGTGGCCAAGCTCTCCGGTCTGCTCCGCTCCGCCCTCTCCGACCCCGACCTGGGTGCCGTGGTCGACGCCGCTCGTGACGCGCGGGCCGACGCCACCCCCGCCCTGCGGATCGAGGGCCCCGCCGCCCTCCGCCCGTTCCTCGCCGCGGCCTTCGCCACGCCCGACGACCAGGCGGGCGCCGGTCGCACGGTGCTCGCCGTCACCGCCACCGACCGCGAGGCCGAGGACCTCGGGGCCGCGGCGGCCGACCTGCTGGGGCCCGACGCCGTGGCGGTGCTGCCGTCCTGGGAGACGCTGCCGCACGAGCGGCTCTCCCCGCGCCCCGACACGGTCGGCCGCCGGCTGTCGATCTTCCGACGGCTAGCGCAACCGGAAGCGGCGCCGCGGGTGGTCGTCAGCGCCGCGCGCAGCCTCATCCAGCCGATCGCGCCCGGATTGGGCCGGCTCGACCCCGTGCAGCTGCGCGTCGGCGACACCCACGACTTCGACGCGCTGCTGGTGCGGCTGGTCGAGCTCGCGTACACGCGGGTGGAGATGGTCACCGCCCGCGGCGAGTTCGCCGTGCGCGGCGGGATCGTCGACGTCTTCCCGCCCACGGCCGAGCACCCCGTCCGCGTGGAGTTCTGGGGCGACGAGGTCAGCGAGCTGCGGTCGTTCACCGTGGCCGACCAGCGCTCGGTCGAGCCCGTCGCCGAGCTGCTCGCCCCGGGCTGCCGGGAGCTGCTGCTCACCGAGGCCGTCCGGGAGCGGGCGGCGGTGCTGGCGCGCACCCACGAGAACAACCCGCCGCTGCGCGAGCTGCTGGAGCACCTCGCCGAGGGCATCCCGGCCGAGGGTATGGAGTCACTCGTGCCCGCGCTCGTCGGCGGAGAGCTGGAGCTGCTCACCGACCTGCTCCCGGCCGGGTCGCTGGTGCTGCTCGCCGACCCGGAGCGGATCCGCACCCGCAGCGCCGACCTCGTGCGCACCGGGCAGGAGTTCCTCGAGGCGTCCTGGTTCGCGGCCGGGACGGGTGGCGCCGCGCCGATCGACGTGGGCGCATCGGCCTACCGCGACCTCGGCGAGGTCCTCGAGCGCGCCTCGGCGTCCGGCCGGCCGGTCGTGAGCCTGAGTCCGCTGATCAGCGGCAGCGAGGACGCGCTCGCCCTGGCGGTGCACGAGGTGGAGTCCTACCGCGGCGACACCGACCGTGCGCTGGTCGACCTGCGCGCCCACGTCGCCGCGGGCGGCACCGCGGTGCTCGTGGTGGGCGGCCACGGCACCGCGCAGCGTTCGCTCGAGCAGCTGCGCGAGGCCGAGGTGCCCGCCACCCTCGCCGAGGAGCTGGCCGACGCGCCGGACAAGGGCCTGGTCACCGTCACCTGCGGCCGGCTCACCGAGGGCTTCACGGCCACCGGCAGCGCGCTCGCCGTGCTCAGCGAGGCCGACCTCACCGGCAACCGGGCGGCGGTCGGCGAGACCCGCAAGATGCCCTCGCGCCGCCGCAACGCCGTTGACCTGGTCACCCTCCAGCCCGGCGACCACGTCGTGCACTCCCAGCACGGCATCGGCAAGTTCGTGGAGATGCGCGAGCGCACCGTCGGCGGCGCCACCCGCGAGTACCTGGTGCTCGAGTACGCCTCCAGCAAGCGCGGCCAGCCCGCCGACCGGTTGTTCGTCCCCACCGACTCCCTCGACGAGGTCAGTCGCTACGTCGGCGGCGAGGTGCCCACGCTCAACAAGCTCGGCGGCGCCGACTGGGCCAGGACGAAGGGTCGCGCCCGCAAGGCGGTCCGGCAGATCGCCGCGCAGCTCGTGCAGCTCTACGCCGCCCGCCAGTCCTCGCCGGGGCACGCGTTCGCCAAGGACACGCCGTGGCAGCGCGAGCTGGAGGACGCCTTCCCGTTCACCGAGACCCCCGACCAGCTCGCCGCGATCGAGGAGGTCAAGCAGGACATGGAGCGGCCGGTCCCGATGGACCGGGTGATCTCCGGCGACGTCGGGTTCGGCAAGACCGAGATCGCGGTGCGCGCGGCGTTCAAGGCGGTGCAGGACGGCAAGCAGGTGGCCGTGCTGGTGCCCACCACGCTGCTGGCCACCCAGCACCTGCAGACCTTCGCCGACCGGATGCGCGCGTTCCCCGTCACGGTCAAGGGGCTCTCCCGGTTCACCGACGCGGCCGAGGGGAAGCAGACGATCGAGGGCCTCGCCGACGGCAGCGTCGACATCGTCGTCGGCACCCACCGCCTGCTGCAGACCGGGATCCGCTGGAAGGACCTGGGCCTCGTGATCGTCGACGAGGAGCAGCGCTTCGGCGTGGAGCACAAGGAGCACATCACGGCGCTGCGCACCCACGTCGACGTGCTCACGCTCTCCGCAACGCCGATCCCGCGGACGCTGGAGATGAGCCTCGCCGGCATCCGGGAGATGTCGACGATCACCACCCCGCCCGAGGACCGCCACCCCACCCTCACCTACGTCGGCGCCTACGACGAGAAGCAGGTGGCGGCGTCGATCCGACGCGAGCTGCTGCGCGACGGGCAGGTGTTCTACGTCCACAACCGGGTGTCGACGATCGACCGCGCGGCGCGCAGGATCCGCGAGCTGGTGCCGGAGGCGCGCGTCGCCGTCGCGCACGGGCAGATGAACGAGGACCTGCTGGAGCGCACGGTCAACGGGTTCTGGCACAAGGAGTTCGACGTCCTCGTCTGCACGACGATCGTGGAGAACGGGCTCGACATCTCCAACGCCAACACCCTGATCGTCGAGCGGTCGGACACGCTGGGCCTGTCGCAGCTGCACCAGCTGCGCGGCCGGGTCGGGCGCGGCCGGGAGCGCGGCTACGCGTACTTCCTGTTCCCGCCCGAGCATCCGCTCACCGAGACCGCACACGACCGGCTCGCCACGATCGCGCAGCACTCCGACCTCGGGTCCGGCGCGGCCGTCGCGATGAAGGACCTGGAGATCCGCGGCGCGGGCAACATCCTCGGCGCGGAGCAGTCCGGCCACATCGCGGGCGTCGGTTTCGACCTCTACATCCGCCTCGTGGGCGAGGCCGTCGCGGCGTTCCGCAAGCAGGCGGGCTCGGAGGCGCCGGAGGAGGAGCCGCTGGCGGAGGTGCGGGTGGACCTGCCGATCGACGCACACGTCCCGCACGACTACGTCACCGGCGAGCAGCTGCGGCTGGAGGTCTACCGCAAGATCGCCGAGGCCCCCGATCAGGCGGCGCTGGACGCGATCGTCGAGGAGCTCACCGACCGCTACGGCGAACCCCCCACGCCCGTGCGCAACCTGCTGTCCGTCGCAGCGTTCCGCCAGACGTGCCGGGCGCTGGGCGTCGGTGAGGTCGCCGTGGCGGGCAACGGCATCCGGGTCGGACCGGTCGACCTGCCCGACTCGGCGCAGCTGCGGCTCAAGCGCCTGCACCCGAAGGCGACCTGCAAGCCGGCGGCGAAGACGGTCGTCGTTCCGAAGCCGGCCGAGGGCGGGCGGATCGGCGGGGCGCCGCTGCGTGACGTCGCGCTGCTGGACTGGTGCGCGAAGCTCCTGCGGGACGTACTCACCCCAGCAGTGGCTCCGCTCGGCGCCTGATCGACTGCGAGCGGTAACACCGAGCGCGCTCGCGCGACCTTCTTGCAAGGACAGCTGCACGTGCAGTGGATCGCTCGTCGCCGCGGCGACGGCGCTCCACGGCACCTGTCGGCCGTCGCCCCCGGGGAGTGCCGGGCGGGCACGCGAGGAGTGGGAGCGCTGTTGACTGGCCCTGACCCGGACCTCGGCTCGAACCGGCCGGACGGCGCATCGGTCCCCGAACCCGCCCGGTACGCCCCGGAGCGGCACGGACCGTTGCCGGGCACATACGGCCAGCGGGTCGGCGGGCACCTCATCGACGTGGGCATCCCGCTGGGCCTGCTGGCCCTCGTGCTGCTCGCCGCCCCCGCGGCGGGCGCCATCGAGGTGGTCGTCGTCGCCTACGCGGCCGCGTCGGCCACGGTGGTGGTCTACGTCCTGTGGAACACCGGGTACCGCCAGGGCTCCACGGGGCAGAGCCTGGGCAAGCAGGCGCTCGGGGTGCGGCTGGTGGCGGCCGCGACCGGGCAGCCGGTCGGCTTCGGACGTGCGGTGGGCAGGCAGCTCGCCCACGTCCTCGACCTCGCCCCGCTCGGGCTCGGGTTCCTGTGGCCGCTGTGGGACGAGCGGCACCAGACGTTCGCCGACAAGCTGTGCGCGACGCTGGTGGTGCAGACCGACGTCTGAGCGGAGTTGCGCAGCGGACGTCGGTGCTGAGCGGAGGGACGAGGCCAGGGCGGGCGGGTCGAGGGCCCGTGAGAGGGTGTGGGCCGTGCGGATGCAGGTGGGGCGGGTCGTAGCGGCCGTGGCGGTCGTCGGCGCGATGCTGAGCGGGTGTGGAGCCGGTCCGAGCCAGGTCGGCGCGGCCGCGATCGTGGGATCGGACGCGATCCCGCTCGATCGCGTCCAGTCGCGGGTGGAGGTGGCGCTCGGGCGCACGGACCAGATCGCCCAGCTCACCGCCCAGGGCGGGGCGCCCGCCGACGTCGCGCGCAGCGTCGTCTCCGCGGCGATCCTGCACGAGCTGCTGCAGCGGCGGGCCGAGGCCGAGGGCATCGTCGTCACCGACTCCGAGGTCGACGCCGAGATCGCCGAGAACGGCGGCGCCGAGGCGATCCTCGAGTCGTCCCTCTACGACCTGCCCGCGCTGCGGGAGCGCGTGCGCGACGACCTCATCGCCGCGGCGCTCGCCGAGCGCGCGGTGCCCGGGCTGGTCGTCACCGCGGACCTGGTGGCCGCCACGTCCCGGGCCGACGCCGAGGAGAAGGCGCGGCTGCTGGCCGAGGGCGGCCCGGCGGCCGACGCGCTGTTCACCGACGAGCGCACGTCGGCGCGCGACACCGTCTACGAGGCGGCGACGCAGCCCGACGTCGCGGGCACCGTGCTGTTCGGGACCCCCGTCGGCGGCGTCGTCGCGTTCCAGCCCAACCCCCAGCAGAGCGCGTGGATCGTCTTCCGGGTCACCGACCGGAGCACCGACGCCCCCACCGCCCCCGAGGCCGTGAGCAACATCAGCCAGTCCCAGCTCATCGCGATCGGCCAGCGGCTCGTGCAGCCGCTCGCCACGGAGCTGGGGATCCGGGTCAACCCCCGGTACGGCGTCTGGGACCCGATCCAGATGCGCGTGGTGGCCGAGGACCAGCAGACGGGCATCATCCTGCCGCCCGCGGGCCCGGCGGCGAGCTGACCGTGCCCCGCACGGTCGTCATCCTCTCGGTGACGGCGCCGCAGGTCCTCCCGGCGGCGGCGCTGCCCGCGCTGCGGGCCGCGGAGGTCGTGGTCGCCGACGAGACCGTTCCGGACGACGTGGTCGCGGCCGCCGGTGCGTCCCGGCCCGCCGGGGCGTCGGCCTACGTGCCGCTGCACGAGGAGGTCCTGCTCACCACCGACGCCGGGCACTGGTCGGTGCAGCGCGCCACCGCGGTGATCACCGCACCCGCGCCGCCCGGATCGGCGCTGGTCGAGGCCGTGGCCGTCATGGACCGGCTGCGCTCGCCCGGCGGCTGCCCCTGGGACGCCGAGCAGACGCACGCGTCGCTGCTGCAGTACCTCGTCGAGGAGTGCTACGAGCTCTACCAGGCGATCGAGGACGACGACCGGGAGGCGATGCGCGAGGAGCTGGGGGATGTCCTGCTCCAGGTGCTGTTCCACGCGCGCATCGCCGGGGAGGACGGCGACCCGTTCGACATCGACGACGTGGCGGGCGACCTGGTCGCCAAGCTCGTCGGGCGCCACCCGCACGTGTTCGCCGGGAGCGAGTCGATCGACACCGCCGAACGGCAGGAGCGCCGCTGGGAGGAGCTCAAGCGGGCGGAGAAGCAGCGCGAGTCCAGCGTGGACGGCGTGCCGCTCGGGCAGCCCGCTGTGGCGCTCGCCGCGAAGCTGACCAGTCGCACCGCGCGGGCGGGACTGCCCCCGGCGCTGCTGCCGGAGGGTCCGGGCGTCGGGGAGCAGCTGTTCGCGCTGGCGGCGCGGGCCAAGCTCGCCGGCGTCGACCCGGAGGCCGAACTGCGCATTGCGGCGCGGCGGTTCGCGGAGACCGTGCGGGAGGCCGAGCGGGCGGCGTCCCGCGACGGACTCGACCCCCACAAGCTCGACGCGGAGGCCTGGGACCGCTACTGGCCGCGCTGACCGTCGGTCGATCCACGCGCGAATTGTCCGTCCGTTTCACGTTCGTTGTACTTCCGTGACCTAACGTCCTCGGGGTGCCTCTCGATCGGGTGACCGCGGCCCTGCTGGTGGGAACGATGACCAGTGTGCTGGCCGTGGCCGGCACCGGGGCGGCTGCAGCCGCCGAACCGGGAACGGCGCCGAACCAGGCCGTCGCGCCCGCGGCCGACGCCCTCGCCGAGTGGGCGGAGGAGACGTCCGACGCGGTCGGAGTGCCCGAGCGCGCGCTGCTCGCCTGCGCCGCGGCCGACCTGGCACTGCGCGAGGAAGAACCCGGCTGTGGGCTGTCGTGGTCGACGCTGGCGGGGATCGGGCGGGTCGAGTCCAACCACGGCCGGTTCGGCGGTGCGCGGCTCGACGACGAGGCCAGGGCCCGGCCCGAGATCGTCGGCCTGCCGCTGGACGGCTCGCCGGGGATCGCGCTCATCGTCGACACCGACGGCGGCGAGCTCGACGGCGACACCGAGCTCGACCGTGCCGTGGGCCCCATGCAGTTCATCCCCGGCACCTGGGCGCAGTGGCGGTCCGACGGCGACGGCGACGACGTCCGCGACCCCCACGACCTCGACGACGCCGCGCTCGCCGCCGCCCGGTACCTGTGCGCGGGCGACCGCGACCTCACCACCGGCGACGGCTGGTGGGCGGCCCTGCACTCCTACAACCGGTCCGTCGAGTACGGGCAGCGGGTGTACGAGATCACGAACGCGATCTCCGAGCGCGCGGATCGCTAGTCTGGACGAGGTGGCCACTCGGTACCCTCCCCGCCGGCGTTCCGGGGGCGGCGCAGTCGCGATCGTGCTGGTGCTCCTCGGTCTCGTGGCGGGGGTGGTGCTGGTCGGGATCGCCGCCGTCGGCGACCGGGGCGGGCGCGAGCCGAGCGGCGACGTGCTCAGCCCCGCCGACGTCGACCGTGACACCCCCGTCGCGCAGCCCGAGCCGCTGAGCAGCGACCTCGACCTCGGCACGTGGTCAGCCGGGGTGGCCGAGCGCAGCAGCGTGCCCCAGCGGGCCCTGCGCGCCTACGCCAACGCCGAGCTGATGCAGCGCGCCGCGGCCCCGGACTGCCGGCTCTCCTGGGTCACGCTCGCCGGCATCGGCCGGGTCGAGTCCGATCACGGGCGCCTGGGACGGGCCGAGCTCGACGCCGACGGCGTCGCCCGGCCGTCGATCATCGGGGTGCCGCTGGACGGGTCCGATGGGGTCCGCGAGATCCGCGACACGGAGGGCGGCGCGCTCGACGGTGACACCGTGTACGACCGGGCCGTCGGGCCCATGCAGTTCCTGCCCACCACGTGGGAGCGCTACGGCGCGGACGGCAACGGCGACGGCGTCCGCGACCCGCACCAGCTCGACGACGCGGCCCTGGCCGCCGCGCGCTACCTGTGCGCAGGCGGGCGCGACACCGCCAGCGGCGAGGGTTGGTGGGACGGGGTCCTGACCTACAACCGCTCGATCTCCTACGCCCGCACGGTGTGGGCGGCGGCCGACCGCTACGCGGCCGCCGTCGTCGCGACGCCCTGACCCGGCGGCGCAGCCAGGAGGGCGACTCGCCCGCCGAAACCGGGCGACTCGCGTGTCCAGAACCGGCGACTCGCGGAACATCCCGCGAGTCGCCCGGAACTGACGCGTGAGTCGCCCGGAACAGACACGTGAGTCGGATCTACCGCGCGAGTCGGCCCTTGACCGCGGGCTCAGACCGTGTCGTCCGGGTCGGCGTTATCGTCCACCGCCATCCGCACGCGCACCTCGCCGAGCGCCTCCTGGTACTCCGGCCGCGGGTCCATCGCCGCGGCCATCTTGAGCTGGGTGTGCGCCTCGGCGAGCCTGCCCTGGCGCTGCAGCGCCTTGCCCAGCGCGAACCGGGCGTAGTGGTCGGAGGGGTCGAGGTCGAGCACGCGGGCGAACGACTCCTCCGCCCGCCCGAGCTGGGCGGAGTTGAGGTAGGCGCGGCCGGCGAGCAGATGCACCGACGCGTCGTTGGGTTGGCTCTCCAGTACCGGGCCGAGGGCCTGCAGCGCGTCCAGCGGACGGCTGCGCGCGATCAACATCTCGGCGCGGCGGAACGACTCGAACAGGCCGTCGGACGCTGGCTGGCTCGTCATGGTCGTCCCTACGTTAGGTGTCGGCGGCGCGATCTGCGAGGGGTGAGCGGGCGACGGCCCGGTGAACCCCGGACGAGCCCGCGCCGCCAGCGGGTTCCTGCGCGGCTACGGTGCGTTCGCCGACTAGGCTGAGGCCCCGGAAGAGGGAACTTCGCCGGACGGGAGCACTGGTGGCGGTCATCGAGCAGGTCGGCGCGCGGGAGATCCTCGACTCACGGGGCAACCCGACGGTCGAGGTCGAGGTCGCGCTCGACGACGGGACGCTGGCGCGGGCGGCGGTGCCGTCGGGCGCGTCGACCGGTGAGCACGAGGCGGTCGAGCTGCGCGACGGCGACCCGCTGCGGTTCGGCGGGAAGGGCGTCGAGAAGGCCGTCGCGGCGGTACTCGACGAGATCGGCCCGGAGCTCACCGGGATGGAGGCCGTCGACCAGCGCCTGGTCGACCAGCGGCTGGTGGATCTCGACGGCACGCCCGACAAGTCGCGGCTCGGCGCCAACGCGCTGCTCGGGGTGTCGCTCGCGGTGGCCAAGGCCGCGGCGGAGTCGTCGGGGCTGGAGCTGTTCCGCTACGTGGGCGGCCCGAACGCGCACGTGCTGCCGGTGCCGATGATGAACATCATCAACGGTGGCGCGCACGCCGACAGCTCCGTCGACGTGCAGGAGTTCATGATCGCGCCAGTGGGTGCCGACTCGTTCCGCGAGGCCCTGCGCTGGGGCGCCGAGGTGTACCAGGCGCTCAAGTCGGTGCTCAAGGGCAAGGGGCTGGCCACCGGTCTGGGCGACGAGGGCGGCTTCGCGCCCGACCTGCCCGGCACGCGTGCGGCGCTCGACCTGATCGCCGAGGCCGTCGAGAAGACCGGCTACACGCTCGGCCGCGACATCGCGCTCGCCCTCGACGTGGCGGCCACCGAGTTCCACAACGACGGCGTGTACTCCTACGAGGGCAGGCAGCTGTCGGCGCAGGAGCTCTCGGCCGTGTACGCGGAGCTGGTCGAGGCGTACCCGCTCGTGTCGATCGAGGACCCGCTCTCCGAGGACGACTGGGACGGCTGGGTGTCCCTCACCGGCACCCTCGGCGACCGCGTGCAGCTCGTTGGCGACGACCTGTTCGTCACCAACCCCGAGCGCCTCGACGAGGGCATCAACCGGGGTGCGGCCAACGCGCTGCTGGTGAAGGTCAACCAGATCGGCACGCTGTCGGAGACCCTCGACGCCGTCACGCTCGCGCAGTCGTCGGGCTACCGCTGCATGATGAGCCACCGTTCCGGTGAGACCGAGGACGTCACGATCGCCGATCTCGCCGTGGCCACCGGCTGCGGCCAGATCAAGACGGGTGCGCCGGCGCGGTCGGAGCGGGTGGCGAAGTACAACCAGCTGCTGCGCATCGAGGAGGCGCTCGGCGACGCCGCGCGTTACGCGGGCGACCTGGCCTTCCCGCGGTTCTCCTCCGCCGAGGCCGGTGCCTGACGGACGCTGAGGGCGAGATGGCCGAGGAACGAGCGAAGGGCCGGGGGGTGCGGACCGGCACCCCCCGCCCGCGTCGGTCGGGGGCCGCGCGTCGCCGGAGCCGGGAGACACGGCTGACCCGCGTGTCCCGCTCGCGGAGCGTCGTCGCGGCCACCACGGGTCTGCTCGGGCTGTCCTCGGCCAAGCGCGCCGCGATCCTCGCGGTCGTCGTCTGCGCGCTCGCGCTCACCGTCTCCGTCCCGCTGCGCAACTACGTCGCGCAGCGGCAGGAGCTCGCCGCCGTGTCCGAGCAGCAGCAGGCGCTGGCCGCCCAGGTCGACGAGCTCACCCGGGAGCGGGCGCGGCTGTCCGACCCCGCGGAGATCATCGCCCAGGCCCGGTCCCGGCTCGGGTATGTGATGCCGGGCGAGGTGCCCTACGTGGTGCAGCTGCCGCCCGCGGCGGGCCCTGGCCCCGCCGCGGACGCCGACAACGGCGTGCCGTGGTACCGGGACCTGTGGCGCGAGGTCGTGGAGGGAACAGCATGAGCGCCGCCGAGCAGGAGATCGCGCCTGCCGATCTCGCCGCCGTCACCGCTCAGCTGGGACGGCAGCCGCGGGCCGTCCGGCAGGTGGCTTACCGGTGCCCGTGCGGGCTGCCCGCCGTGGTGCAGACGGCCCCGCGGCTCGAGGACGGCACGCCGTTCCCGACGCTGTACTACCTGACCTGCTCGCGGCTGAACTCCCGGCTCGGTGGGCTGGAGGCCGACAGCCGGATGCGGGGGATGACCGAGCGGCTCGTCGAGGACCCCGAGCTCGCCGACGCGTACCGGCGGGCGCACGAGTCCTACCTCGCCGAACGGGACGCGATCGAGCCGTTGGGCACCGAGGTGAGCGCGGGCGGGATGCCGAGCAGGGTGAAGTGCCTGCACGTCTGCGCCGCGCACGCGCTGGCGGCCGGGCCGGGCGTCAACCCCTTCGGCGACGAGGCGCTCGCCGAGGTGGGGGAGTGGTGGCAGGCGGGGCCCTGCGTCCGTCCACCCGAACCCGGCGACGTCACCGGCTGACCGCCCCGGGCGCACGCCCGGCCAACCGCCCGGTCAGGCGTTCGGCCGCGGTCCGCACCACGCGCACGATCCGTGCGACGGGCTGTGGTTCACCGCCGTCCCGCCACGTCACGCTGATCGCGGTGAGCGGGCGGCCGCCGTGGTCGAACGCGCAGGCCGCCACCGATCGGAACCCGGCGGTCACGTGGCCGCGCTCCTCCGCCCAGCCCTGCGCCTTCTCGGCGCCGAGCAGGTCCCGCAGCTCGCGGAGGGACGCCGGGCCCGCGCCGGTGCGGGTGGTGAACGCGGACCGGTCGGGGAACAGCGCCCGCAGCTGCGACGGCGGCAGGTGGGCGAGCAGCGCGCGACCGTTCGCGGTCAGGTGCGCCGGGAGGCGGACGCCGACCGCCGTGATCAGCGACAGCGGCATGCGCGGCTGTTCCTTGAGCAGGTAGACGGTCTCCGCGCCGTGGAGGATGCCCAGGTGCGCGCACACGCCCAGCTCGGCTGCGACGCGCGTGAGCAGGGGGCGGGCCAGCCGCTCGAGAGGGTCCCGCCGCTGGTCGGCCGAACCGATGGCGAACGCCGCGGGCCCGAGGCCGTAGGCGGGCTCGTCGGGCAGGTGGGTGACGAATCCCCGCTCCTCCAGCACCGTCAGCAGGTGGTAGACGCTCGACCGCGGGAGGCCGAGGTCGCGGCACAGGGTCGCGACGCGGACCGGGCGCGGACGGCTCGCGAGATAGGACAGCACGTCCAGCGCGCGGCCGACGGCGGGTGAAGTGCTACTGCCCACGAGCGCCAACCCTTCTCGGATCCGAGACCGCTGCCGCGCGGACGCACTGGCACCGGGCGTTCCCACCGGCTGTCATACACCCCCAACGGGTGCATGCGGAGGTGCCGATGAGTGCGAGCAGGCCTGTGGTGTCCGACCGCGTCGTCACGATGCGGCTCGTGCTGGCCACGCTGGCCGGCGCCGTCTTCTTCCTGCTGCCGGTGTACTGGGGCGGCAGTTGGACGGTCCCCTTCGACATCGTCGTCAGCGCGATCACCGACGGCCTGCCCGGGCTGGTGGCCTACTACAGCCTCGCGCTCATCGTGGGTGCGCTCGCGCTGAGCGTGGCCGCGTACACACCGCTCGGCGAGCGCGTCAGGTTCATCGGCAGCTTCCGGACCTCCTGGCTGATGATCGTGCTGCGGGTGGCGGGCGCCGTGCTCGCCGTCATGATCGTCGGCGGGATCGGGCCGGCCGCGCTGCTCGCGCCGGGCGTCGGCGGCCTGATGTTCGACACGCTGGTCGCCTCCGTCGCGGTGATCGTGCCGATCGGGGCGCTGTTCATCACGCTGTTCGTCGCCTTCGGCGGGCTGGAGCTCGGGGGGACCCTCGCCCGGCCGGTCATGCGGCCGCTGTTCCGGGTGCCCGGCCGCGGTGCCCTCGACGCGATCGCCTCCTACGTGGGCAGCTACTCGGTGGGGCTGTACGTCACGAACACGATGTACCTCGGGTCGCGGTACTCGGCGCGGGAGGCGGCGGTGATCGCGACCTGCTTCTCGACGGTGAGCCTCGGCTTCTTCGGCGTCGTGGCGTCCACCTTGGACCTGCTGCCGTACTTCGGCCTGCTCGTGCTCGTGGTGTCCGTCGTGTGCGTCCTGCTGGCGGTGGTGCTGTGCCGGATCCCGCCGCTGTCGCGGATCCCGGACACCTACGTCGGGACGCCGATCGTGGAGGCCGCCGTCTCGGGCCCGCTGGTGCCGGCTGCCGTGCGCGCCGGCAGGCTCCGCGCCGCGGAGTCGGACAGCGTGCCGCGGGAGTGCCTCCGCGGTCTGGTCGACGGCGTGCGCCTGGCCATGATCATCCTTCCGTCGATCCTGGCCGTCGGCGTCCTGGCCGTGCTCGTCGCGAACCACACCCCGCTGTTCTCGTGGCTCGGCGTCCCCCTTCAGCCGCTCATCGCCCTGGTCGGCGTCCCGGACGCGCCGGTGGTCGCGCAGGCGACGGTGATCGGCATCAGCGAGATGTTCCTGCCCGCCCTGCTGGCGACGGACCTCGCGCTACCGGCGAAGTTCTTCGTCGCCGCGATGTCGCTGACGCAGATCTTCTTCTTCAGCGCGACGATCCCGCTGCTGCTCTCCCTCGACCTGCCGGTGCGGCTGTGGCACTGCCTCGTGCTGTTCGTGCTGCGGACGCTCCTGGCGATCCCGATCCTGGCGGTGATCACGCACCTGCTGTTCTGACGGGTGTCACGCGGGCGAGCAGCGCGCCTGCGTGGTCGGCAGGCAGCGTGCCGGCCGTGCGCCACGGCCCGTCCGGATCGACGCGGCCGGCCACGAAGGCGCTCGACACCTCGTCGGGCGCGTACCGCAGGAGCAGCGAGCCCTGCAGGCACAGCGCCAGCAGCTCGGCCAGCCGCCGCGCCCGGCGCTCCTCGCACCCGCGCAGTTCGGCGCGCAGCTGCCGCACCGCCCGGTCGAACCGCGGGTCGGCGCCCGCGGCGGCGTCGACCTCGGCGAGTACGGCGTCGACCGAGTCGGGCTGCCGGGCCACCGCGCGGAGGACGTCGAGCGCGGTGACGTTGCCCGAGCCCTCCCAGATCGAGTTGAGCGGCGCCTCGCGGTACAGGCGCGGCATCCCGGACTCCTCGACGTAGCCGTTGCCGCCCAGGCACTCCAGCGCCTCCGCCACCACCGCGGGCGCGCGCTTGCACACCAGGTACTTCGACGCGGGGAGCGCGAGCCGTAGCAGCGCCCGCTCGTCGCGGTCGACGGCCCCGGCCAGCCGCAGCGCCAGCGTGGTGGCGGCCTCGGACTCCAGCGCCAGGTCGGCGAGCACCGCCTGCATGAGCGCGGCGTCGGCGAGCCGGGTGCCGAAGGCGCTGCGGTGCGCGACGTGGTGCGCGGCCTCGGTGAGCGCCGCCCGGGTGAGCGCGGCGGACCCCAGCACGCAGTCCAGACGCGTCATCGACACCATCTCGATGATCGTGGCGACGCCGCGGCCCTCCTCGCCGAGGCGCCAGCCGGTAGCGCCGGTGTACTCGATCTCCGCGGACGCGTTGGAGTGGTTGCCCAGCTTGTCCTTGAGCCGCTGCAGCCGGATCGCGTTGCGGGTGCCGTCGGGCAGCACGCGGGGCAGCACGAAGCAGGTGAGCCCAGCGGGAGCCTGCGCGAGCGTGAGGAACAGGTCGTTCATCGGGGCCGAGGTGAACCACTTGTACCGACGAGCCGGTACGTGCCGTCCGCGGTCGGGGTGGCCTCGGTCGTGCCGGCACGGACGTCCGAGCCGCCCTGCTTCTCCGTCATCGACATGCCGGCGAGCAGCCCGGCCTTCGTGGCAGGCTCGGCGAGCCCGAAGTCGTAGGACGTCGACACCAGGCCGGGCACGTAGCGGGCGGCGAGGTCGGGGTCGTGGCGCAGGGCGGGCACGGCCGCGTACGTCATCGAGATCGGGCAGCCGTGGCCGGACTCGAGCTGGCTCATCAGGTAGAAGCCCGCGGCGCGCGCGACGTGGGCGCCGGTGCCGGGTGCGGCCGCCCACGGTGCGGCGTGCAGCCCGTGGCCGATCGAGGTGTGCATCAGCCAGTGCCACGACGGGTGGAACTCCACCTCGTCGATCCGGTGACCGTACCGGTCGTGGGTGTGCAGCACGGGAGGATGGGCGTCGGCGAGGCGGGCGTGCTCGCGCGCCTCGGGGGACGCGACGAGCGCACCGAGCTCCCGGAGTCGTTCCACGGCGTCGGCGGCGCCCTCGCGGCGCACGCCGCCATCGAGGGCGGGATCGCAGGCGAGCGGGTCGTACCCGGCGAGCGGTGGCGGCTGGTTCTCCACCCGGTGCGTGCTGTGGCCGTCGGCCGCCTGCACCGCGTCCTGCACCTGCGCACGGATCACGGTCCGAGCCTATCCGCGTACGGTGACGCCTGTCGCCGACCGTCTTCTGCCCGAGGAGAGTGCATGCCGCGCGTTGCCGCCATCGACTGCGGGACGAACTCCATCCGCCTGCTGGTCGCCGATGTCAGCGCGAGCGCCGACGGCAGCCTGTCCCTGCGCGACGTGCACCGCGAAATGCGCATCGTCCGGCTCGGGCAGGGCGTGGACGCGTCCGGGATGCTCGCTCCGGGGGCGCTCGAGCGCACCCGCGCCGCGCTCGTCGACTACACCGCCGTGCTGCGCCGCAAGGGCACCGAGCGGGTGCGGATGGTCGCCACCAGCGCCACGCGGGACGCGGGCAACCGCGACGACTTCTTCGGAATGGTGCGCGACACGCTCGGCGTCGACGCGGAGGTCATCTCCGGTGACGAGGAGGCGAACCTGTCGTTCGTCGGGGCCGTGGGAGACCTCGACCCCGAGGACGGGCCGTTCGCCGTCGTCGACGTCGGCGGCGGCTCCACGGAGCTCGTCGTCGGCACGCTCGACGAGGGCGGCAAGGCCACGGTGCAGGCGGCCCGCTCCGTCGACGTGGGCAGCGTGCGCATCACCGAACGCTGCCTGGCCGGGGACCCGCCGACCACCGATGAGGTCGCCACGGGCCGCGACGTGACCTCCGGGATCCTCGCGGACGCCTTCGCCGCCGTGCCGGTGGCGGGCGTGCGGACCTGGGTGGGCGTGGCCGGCACCGTGACCACCCTGTCCGCCGTGGCCCAGCACCTGCCGGAGTACGACCCCGCGGCGGTGCACCTGTCCCGGCTGACGCTGGACGACCTGCACCGCGTCGCGGCGGACCTCCTCGACATGTCCCGCGAGGAGCGCCGTACCCACCGGGCGATCCACGAAGGCCGGATCGACGTGATCGGCGGCGGTGCGCTGATCGTCGACGAGCTGGCCCGCGAGCTGCACACCGGCGCCGGGATCACCGAGCTCGTCGTGAGCGAGCACGACATCCTCGACGGGATCGCCCGCTCGATCGCCTGACCCACTCCGCGAGTCGCCCGATTTTCGTCGCTGAGTTGCCCCCTACGACTGCGGGGCTGTCACGAAGGCTGCGAGGTCGGCGGACTGCGCCAGCCGGGACGGTTCGTGCACGTACATCATGTGCCCGGCCTCGTAGTACTTCACCTCGATGCGGTCGCGCAGGTCGTCGGGGATTGGCAGCTGCGCGAGCACGTGCTCGGCCGCGGAGTACGGCGTGGCGCCGTCGTGGTACCCGCAGCCGACGTGCACGCGCAGGTGCGGGTTGGCCCGCATCGCCGCCGACAGCTTCCCGACCACCGACACCGCCCGCCCCTCGAACTCGGCGTACGACCACGGCTGGACGCGTCCGCTCAGCACCTCGTACGGGAGGTCGCTGGCGTAGCCGAGTGCGCTGCGGACGTGCGAGTTGAGCGCCGCGGTGTAGGGCCCGGTGATCGCGGCGATGGACGGGTCGTAGGTCGGGGTCTCGCCGCCGGCGTCGTCCTCCCAGCCGGTGAAGCGGCCGTCGATCCGGCCGACGGTGCGGCCGGAGTCGCGCAGCAGCTCCCGGAAGTACCGGTGGTGCTCGATCCGCAGCCGCACCCGGCGCACGTAGTCCTCGGACAGGCCGGAGAGGGCGGCGACCCGCGCGGTCACGCGGTCGAGGTCGGCGGCGGGCAGCCGGTTGCCCCGGGCGAGCGCCCACGGGTACTCGCCGGCCGCGAACTCCTCGGCCTCGGTGAGCACGTCGCCGAGTGGGCGATCACCGTGCTTGCCGTGGTGGTGCGCGATCGCCGCGTACGACGGCAGGAACAGCGGATAGGGCCGGTCGTTGCCCTCGGTGAACCGGATCGTCCCCATGTCGAGCACGCTCGAGATCAGCATGAGGCCGTTGAGGTACATCCCGTGCCGGTTCTGCAGGTGCTCGGCCAGCGCGGCGGCCCGCAGCGTCCCGTAGGACTCGCCCGCCAGGTACTTCGGCGACAGCCACCGCTCGTTGCGCGTGGTCCACAGGCGGACGACCTCGCCGATCGTCTCGACGTCGGCGGTGTAGCCGTGGAAGTCGGCGGGCTTGCCGCCGGTGACCGCCCGGGAGTAGCCCGTGGAGACCGGGTCGACGAACACAAGGTCGGAGTGGGCGAGCAGCGACTCCGCGTTGTCGGTCAGCCCCCACGGCGGCGGCGTGAGCGCTCCGGCGTCGCCCATCACGACCCGGCGGGGCCCGAACAGCCCCAGGTGCAGCCAGACGCTCGACGAGCCCGGCCCACCGTTGAACGCGATCGTGACCGGGCGGGTGCCCGGATCGGCGCCGTCGAGGGTGTACGCGACCAGGAACACCTCGGCCCGTGGCTCGTGCCCGTCGAACGTCCCGTCGGTGTGCTTCTCGTGACGCAGGACGATCCGCCCCGCCGTCGCGGTGTAGGCCAGCTCGCCGGTGGGCGTGCGTAGCGTGTGGGACGTGGTGACCAGGTCGTCGGCGGGTTCGGGCTTCTCGGGTGCTGGGGAGTCCTCATCGGCCACGTACCGCACATTAGGTGATCTCGACGACGCCCTGACCGGGTGTCGGGCCTGCCCCCGCCTCGTCGCGTGGCGCGAGCTCGTGGCGCGGGAGAAGCGCGCCGCGTTCCGTCACGAGGAGTACTGGGGACGGCCGGTGCCGGGGCTCGGCCCGGCCGACGCGGGGTTGCTGATCGTCGGGCTCGCGCCGGCCGCGCACGGGGGGAACCGGACCGGCCGGATGTTCACCGGCGACCGTTCCGGGGACGTGCTCTTCGCGGCCCTGCACGCCGTCGGGCTCGCGAACCAGCCGACGGCGGTGCACGCCGACGACGGCCTCACCCTGCACGGGACGCGGATCACCGCGCCGGTGCACTGCGCCCCGCCCGACAACAAGCCGACGCCCACCGAGCGCGACACCTGCGGCGGCTGGCTGCGCGCCGAGCTGGCCCTGCTGCGGCCCCGGGCGGTGGTCGTGCTCGGGGCCTTCGGCTGGCAGGCGCTCCTCCCGGTGCTGGCCGACGCGGGCTGGACGGTGCCGCGGCCGCGCCCCCGATTCGGGCACGGCGTCCACGTCGAGCTGGCGGGCGAGCGCGGGCCGCTGCACGTGTTCGGCTGCTACCACGTCAGCCAGCAGAACACGTTCACCGGCCGGCTCACGCCATCGATGCTCGAGGACGTGCTGGCGCGCGCGGCCGACGCAGCAGGCGTCGATCGCCGCTGAGATCGGCTCCGGCGCGGCGTTCCGTCGGTCACAGCCGCGGGCGCACCTCGGCGACCAGCGGATTCGTCGCGCTCCGTAGTCGGTATCACGAGGGACTCGATGCGTAAAAGGAGCGTGAGAGTGGGAACATGAGGTCATGGCGCGCAACACGCGGATCGTCGTGGTAGGTGGCGGTTACGTCGGCATGTACACCGCCCTCCGGCTGCAGAAGAAGCTGCGCCGCGGCGAGGCCGAGGTCACCGTCATCGACCCTCAGCCCCACATGACCTACCAGCCGTTCCTGCCCGAGGCGGCGGCCGGTTCCATCGAGCCGAGGCACGTCGTGGTGCCGCTGCGCAAGGTCCTCAAGAAGTGCCACCACCTCACCGGCCGCGTCACCAAGATCAGCCACGCCGACCGGGAGGTCACTGTCGAGCTGGCCGCGGGCCACGTCACCACCCTCGGCTACGACGTCCTCGTCGTCGCGCCCGGGTCGGTGGCCCGCACCCTGCCGGTGCCGGGGCTCGCCGAGTGCGGCATCGCGTTCAAGACCGTCGGCGAGGCGATCTACCTGCGCAACCACGTGCTGTCCCGGCTCGACGCCGCGGCCACCACGATGGACCCGGAGATGCGCAAGCGGCTGCTGACCTTCCTCGTGGTGGGCGGTGGGTACGCAGGCATCGAGGCGCTCGCGGAGCTGCAGGACATGGCCCGCTACGCCACGCGCTACCACGAGAACATCCAGGAGGCCGACGTGCGCTGGGTGCTCGTCGAAGCCGCGAACCGGATCATGCCCGAGGTCGGCCCCAAGATGGGCCGCTACACCGTCGAGCGGCTGCTCGACGCCGGCATCGAGGTCTTCCTCGACACGCGCGTGAAGACGATGGAGGGTGGGCACGTCGTCCTGGACGACGGCACCGAGTTCGACACCGACACCGTCGTCTGGACCGCCGGCGTCAAGCCGAACCCGATGCTGGACAACACCGACCTACCCCGCGACGCCCGCGGCCGCGTGGAGTGCACGGCCGAGCTGCAGGTCGTCGGGATGCCCGAGGTGTTCAGCGCGGGCGACTGCGCCTCGGTGCCGGACCTGTCGAAGAACGACCCGGAGGCCAGGACGAGCCCGTCGGCCCAGCACGCCGTCCGGCAGGCCAAGGTGCTCGGCGACAACATCGTCGCGCTCCTGCGCGGGCGGCCTCTCGCGAAGTACCGGCACAGCTACGCGGGTTCGGTGGCGAGCCTCGGGCTGTACAAGGGCGTCGCCGAGATCTACGGCATCAAGCTGCGCGGCATCGTCGCGTGGTTCATGCACCGCACCTACCACGTGAGCCGGATGCCCACCTGGAACCGGCGCATCCGCATCGTCTTCGACTGGACGGGCGCGCTGTTCATGGGCCGCGAGGTCGTCGCGCTGGGCCAGATCAACGACCCGAAGGCCGAGTTCAACCGGGTGGCAGGCAACCCGAAGCCCACCGCACCACCTACACAGCGCACGGAGACCACCCCGGCGACGCCGACCGAGGGGTCCGCAGGAGAGCAGGCGCCGGCGGCCCGCCGCCCGGCGTGACGCAGCGGCGTCGCGCCGTACGCTGGCGCGGCGCCCCCGTAGCCCAACCGGCAGAGGCAGGCCCCTTAAAAGGGTCACAGTGTGGGTTCGAACCCCACCGGGGGCACCCGTGCCGGACCCGCTGAAACCGGCCGTGAGCAGCCAAGACGACGCTCATAGTTGATCTGAGCATGTCCGGCTGTCCCCGGCCGACTCCCGCGCTCACCGGTTGTCCGTGCCGAATACGTGCTGAAGTTCTGGCGCTCACGCGTCCTCGCTCAGCACCGCGTCGATCCGGCGGCGGGCCGCGTCCTCCTGGCCGACGATGCACTTCGCGTAGATCTGGAGCAGGACGGCGACGCTGTGGCCGGCCCAAGCCGCGACCTGTGTCGGAGCCACACCCGCGTTGAGCCACGTGGACACGGCGGCGTGCCGGAGGTCGTAAGGCCGGCGGGCGAGCGGAGAGGCCACCTCGGCGGCGGTCAGCGCTTCCACCCGAGCCCTGCGCCAGACCCGGCAGTATGTGCTCTCTGCCAGCTCCCCGCCCCGTACGCCCCCGAACAGCAGCCCATCCGGCCCGTTGCCGAACGACTCCAGGTGCGCGTGCAGCATCGCGGTCAGCGCGGGCGGGCACGGCACGACGCGCGTCTCACCCCGAGCCCGGTGCTTGAGCTGACGCTCTTCCCGGCGCCGGCCGCTGTCAGTCCACGAGGCACCGGCGGCCGGCGTTGACGACTCCAGGACCAGCTCTCCCCATCCGTCGGCCGGCAGCGCGAGGTTCGACTTCCGGAGCGTGCTCGCCTCCGCCGGCCGCAACGCCGCGTAGTACATCGCGCCGAAGAACGCGACCAGTCGGTCACCGCTCGGCTTCTGGCTGGCCACCGCGTCGAGCAGCGCCCGAGCCTGCGCCGGGTTGACGACGACGCGCCGGTCCACGCTCTGCACCGTCCGGGGCGCCTTCCACGCCAGGTGCGTGATGGGGTTGCGCGACAACAGCCGGCGCTCTACCGCGTACTCGGCCGCGTTCACGAGCACACCTCGCTGGCGCTGGACAGTGCCCGGAGCGGCGACGCCGCCGTCAGCGGTGAGGGCCAAGGCATCGAGCACCGCCCGCGCGACGGCAGGCTTGTCGAGATCACCCACGTTTCGGGAGTTGCGCTCCAGCCAGGTCAGCGCCCGAGCCACGTCATCGGACGGCTGGCCGCCGCTGGCGCCGATGTTGAATGCCCACCCGGTCAAGACCCGCCGCAGGTCCTCGTCCGCCGGACGGCCCCGAGTACCGGTGACGAGCGCGAGCGTGGCGTTCGTCAGCGCCCGGGCCGTGTTCCGGCGGGAGTTGGGGGCGAGGCGCGGCCACTTCACCGCCGCATACTGCCGTGCGAACACGAGCCAGTTGACGTCCCGCTCTGCGCGGTCCATCGACGTCGGGCGGCCCGTTTCGACCACGAAGGCCTCACCGCGACGGGTCGCCCGCAGCAGCTCCGAGCGGAACGCGTCGGCGAGTGCGGCCGTCCGGAACGGCTCCCGCCAGCGCCGGCCAGCCACGGACCACCGGACCGTGTGCGTGGTCGAGCGCGCCCCCTCGTAGACGTCGATCTTCCAGACCCGCACGTCGTAGCTGGTCTCCATCACGCTGCGTCCTCGTGCGCGTCCAACCACCGGTCGAGCTCCGAGCGCCGAATGCGCAGATCACCATTCGGGAGCTTGATGCAGCGCGGAGCGCGGCCCTTGGCCCGCCACTCATAGAACGTGGAGCGCGAGATGGCCAGCTCTGCGCACAGCTCCGCCACTGTCAGCCGCTCCCGCTCGCTACTCCTCACGCTGCCTCCTCTTGATCGCGCGTTGCGGAACGGTTGTCGACCGGTGGGCCGGCCGCGAGCTGGGCAGCTTCGTAGTCGGCCTTCCACCGCTGTCTCTCGGAGATCGCGTGCAGCAGCAGCGCGGGCCGGGTCGGCACATCCGTGTCCCCGGGCTTCGTGCGCTCCCACTCGAAGGGGCCGTCGTCGACGGCGTAGCCGGGCCGGACACCCGCGCGGTCGAGCAGTTGCCGAACGAACGCGGCGCGTTCGGCGCGGTGGTCATCGAGGGTCTTGTTCGACCACTTCCGCGAGACCAGCACACGGCGCCCGGCGATGCCGAGGTGTTCGGGCTTGTGTGCCTTGCCCTTGCACTGCCCCGGGGTGCTGGACAGGCGGGCGCCGCGGGGTTGGATGCCATAGAGCAGCCACACCCCACACCGGGGCGAGCACGGCGTGACCCGAAGTTGGGCGACGAGGCGGCGGGCGTGTTCGCGCTGCCGGTCGGTGGCACCCTCGCCATGGCCGGCGGCTTCCCCGACGCTCTTGGTGAGGTACTTGGTCAAGTAGCCGATGTGTCGGCCGGCCTCCTCGGTGCCGCCGAGGATGCCCTTGACGTGAACCTGGGTCCCGAACCGGACCACGTGCGCCGGCCGGTCGAGGTCCTCGCACGCCTCATCGAAGGTGGGCAGCGGCTCGCGGGTGTCGGGGTCGACGTAGCCGTTGGCGCGGTTGTCCCACCGCGGCAGCCGATCCTCCGAGTAGCGGATCTCGTCGTGGGTGGGCCACCACACCTGGTGGTAGGTCGCCGCCGCGATCGCGCGCAGCTCGGCGCGGGGGATGGTGCCCCGGATGGCGGCGTGGAAGTGCGGCGCCCCGCGTTTCTGGGGTTCGACGGTGCCGAAGTACTGCACCTCCCAGCCGACGCACCGGCGGGTGTTCTGCCAGAACCGGTCGACGAGCTTGGGGAAGTGGATCGCGTCCCGAGCCGCGCGACGGTAGTCGTAGCGGTCCGGGTCCATCGCGGCACCGTCGCGGTCAACCCGCCTGTAGGAGTCGAGGGTCAGGGTGAGGAACGTCGAGGGGCGGTAGCGGCCCCCGAAGACCCGTCCCACGGTGCGGTTCTCCACCTGGCGGCGGGGCAGGTTCGGCGCGTCCTGCCGCCGCCGCGTGGAGCGCTTCACCGCCGGCCGGTCGGGAGGATCGAGCGGGACCAGCCGGCCGCGGACCCCGAGGGCGCGCAGGTCGGCGTCCAGCTCGTCGACGGCTTCGCGGATCTCCTCGCAGGTCTGCTCGTCCCCGTCTTCGCGGGCGCGGGTGTAGGCGGCGTGCAGATCGGCGCGGGTGGCCATGAGCTGCTTCTGCTCGTCGGTCGGCGCCGCGGGGGCGGGGATGGGTTCTTCCTCGAGGTGCCAGCCCTCCCGGCACTGGGCCATCCGCAGCCGGCGGGCCTTGTCCGAGCACGGCCGGCACACGTCCTCCCGCGTGGACCCGCACGGCACCGGCACCACATCGACGCGTCCGGTGGTGAGGTCGATCCGGCGCATCGCGAGCGGGCGCACGCAGACGCCGTGGTCCTCGGCGAGCTGGCGGGCGACGTCCCCGGTGAGGGCGAGGAGTGCCTTCTGTGCGCGGGTGAGCTGGTCCTGATCGATCGCGCCATTGGTCGTGGTGGTCATGCGACATCCCCGGCTGCCGGGGTCGTGACCCTTGCGGGCAGGGCAACGACGGGTGCAGCGGCATCGAGGGCCGGGCCGGTGACGAAGGCTTCCAGGTCCTTGATCGTGCCGTCCGGGACCCAGCCGGCGCGGACCCGCAGCGGCTCGCGGACGCCCTCGCCGAACAGGTAGCCCACGCCCTGCTCGGACTCGCCGATCCGGTTGGCCCACGCGCCGCGGTTGTAGGCGTGCTCCCCGAGCACCATCCCGACGTGGCTCTTGGTAGCCACGCGCAGGCAGATCCGGCGGGGGAACAGGTCCCGGACCGGGACGGTGTCCTTGGTCGGTTCCTGCACGTAGCCGCGCACCGTGTAGCCCAGCGCGCGGCCCTGGGTGGTGAGCACCGCGACGCGGTCGATCAGGGCTTCGCGGGTCTTGCGGTCGCCGACGTAGCGCAGCAGGGCGCCGATCTCGTCGAACTCCAGCAGCTCCAGCGGGTGCTCGCGGCTGATCGGGACCTCGCGCAGACGGCCGGCGAACTCGTCCTTGCGCTGCGCGAGGCCGTCGAGCAGGTCATCGAGCAGGGCCAGGGCGTCCTTGGAGGTGACGGCGTAGCGGTGGAAGATTCGCCGCCCGTAGGCCAGCTCCATGCCCTTGGGGTCGATTCCCGATACCCGCACCAGCCCGTCCCGGATGGCCGGGGCGATGGACACCATCGGTGCCCACATCACGGAGTTCTTCCCGGCCCCGGTCGCACCGGCGGTGAGGGTGTGTCCGCCGCGCAACGGCTGGAACCAGTCGGTGCCGTACTCGGTGCGGCCGGACCAGACCTTGCGCAGGTCGATGTCCTCACCGGCAGCCGGGGTGAGCGCGGCGAGATCGGCGCAGGGGACGGGGTCGGCGAGCAGGTTCCGGCGCTGGAAGTCGATCGACACCAGATCCGGGGCCAGCTCCCGCACCTGGCACCGGGCGACCCCGCGGGCGACCGCGAGGGCGCGGGCCGCCTCGTCGTAGGCCTCCGGAGTCTGCCCGGGCACCAACCGCACCCGCACCTCATCCCACGACGGCCCCGACCGCACCCCGACAACACGCGGGACCTGGTCACGGCGCGGCTTGACCCGCGGCTGCACCCCGGTACGGCGGAACGGGGTCAGCGCGACGGTGACCGGCTGGCCCTGATCGGCGACGGTGAGCCCGCAGGCGCGCAGCCAGCGCGGCATCCGTGGGGCGTAGACCATCCACCGGTGCCCACCACCCGCGCAGGTGGCGGCCGGCCCACGGCGCGAACGACTCCCGATGAACCCACCGCCACACCAGCAGCCCGACCGTCACGACGGCGAGGGTGATCATTAGGGAGGGCCAGCCCCACCAGTACAGCCAGGCGAGGACGGCCGCGGTGGTGAGGCTGGTTCGCCAGTGCCGCGCCACCTGCCGGCCGACCCACCACGTTCCCTTGATGAGCAGCCACAGGGTCACGAACACCGCCGCGGCCGCCGCGACCGCCTCCAGCACCTTCGTGAGTGCCTGCCCGATCTTGTGCATCACCCACAGCCCGACGCCGAGGCCGGCGAGGATCAGCACGAGCTGTCCCGTGGTCATCACGCCACCTCCCGCAGCGCAGCGGCCACCGGGATGGCAGTTCGGCGCTGCACGGCGAACAGGGCCGACCGCTCGGCCGGGGTGGTGCCTCCGCTGATGCCCCACCGGCGGCTGGGGTCCTCGGCGGCCAGCACGTCGGCCAGGCACTCTCCGCGTACCGGGCAGTCCGCGCAGACCCGCTTGGCAGCCGCCACTCCCAGGCTGTCCGGGGTGAGGTCGAGCGGGTAGAACACCTCGGGGTCCATCCCGACGCACGCGGCGTCGAGGTGCCACAGCAGGTTCCTTGTGCTCACTGGTGCACCATCCTTGTGTCGGTAGCCGCCAGGCTGCTGATGCACCCGAGGTGCCCCTGGGTCACCGCCCTGCTCGCTCGACGCTGCGACGTCCAGCATGAGTTTCGCGGGGCCCGGTGGT
>NZ_JAHKRK010000097.1 GCF_019396355.1 Pseudonocardia nigra | reverse complement strand
GCTCCACGAGGTGGACGGGCAGCCGGATCGTGCGCGCCTGGTCGGCCATGCCGCGCGTGATCGCCTGGCGGATCCACCAGGTGGCGTAGGTGGAGAACTTGAAGCCCTTGGTGTAGTCGAACTTCTCTACCGCGCGGATCAGGCCCAGGTTGCCCTCCTGGATCAGGTCGAGCAGCGGCATCCCGCGGCCGGTGTAGCGCTTGGCGAGCGACACCACGAGCCGGAGGTTGGCCTCGAGCAGGTGGTTGCGCGCCCGCCTGCCGTCGCGGACGACGGCCCGCAGGTCGGCGGCGTACTGGCGGTCGAGCTCCGTGCCCTCGGCGGCCGACGAGTCGAGCACGTGCTGGGCGAACACGCCCGCCTCGATCCGCCTGGCCAGCTCGACCTCCTGGGCGGCGGTCAGCAGGGCGGTCTTGCCGATGCCGTTCAGGTAGACCCGGACGAGGTCGGCTGCCGGGCTCTGCGCGTCGAGGTCCTCGGCGGACATCTCGGGACGCTCCACAACAGCACGCTGCACAGCTGTGGCCTCCACGTGGTCGGAGTCGGTACGCTGGCCCGGGACGGCGGCCCTACGCGTGGCGGTGGGCCCGGTCATGGTGGGCGCTGTCATCTTTCCTCCCCTGGCGCGACCCGGGCGGGGCGCTTCGTGGCGCCGCCGGGGTTCTCATGGGGTTGAACGCGTGCACGCCGCATTACGTTCCCGACACGGCACTGTGCGCTCGTGCACTCTCAGCACACCCTCAGCGCGTCGCGGCGACACCGCGCTGACCAGGGGTTTTCAGACCTCCACCAGCACCGTGAACGGTCCCTCGTTCACCGACTCCACGGCCATCATGGCGCCGAACACACCCGTGGCCACCTCCGCGCCGCGCTCCCGCAGCGCCGCCACCACGGCCTCCACCAGGGGCTCGGCGTGCTCCGGGCGGGCAGCGGCCGACCAGGAGGGCCGTCTGCCCTTGCGGGTCTCGCCGTACAACGTGAACTGGCTCACCACGAGCAGCGGGGCCGCCGCGTCGGCGCAGGACTGCTCGCCCGGCAGGATCCGCAGCTCGTGCAGCTTGCGGGCCATCACCGGCACGGCATCGGGGGTGTCGTCGCGGTGCACCCCGAGCAGCACCAGCAGGCCCGGCCCGTCGATGTGCCCGACGACCTCGCCGTCCACCCGCACCGTGGCGCTGCTCACCCGCGCCACCACCGCCCTCACGGCGCGGGCACCAGCACGCCGTGCCGCACGAACTCGCGCACGGCGGGCAGCGCCGCCGCGACGAGCTCTCCGCTGGGCCGGTCGTGGGCGAACGCGAGCAGCTCCACCAGCTCGCCGAGCGCGAGCGCCCCGTGGCAGCCGGCGAGCAGCGCGGCGGCCTCGTCGTCGACCTCGTGGCGCCAGCGCGGGCCGTCCAGCCGGGCCACGGCCGCGCCGACGGCCGCCCAGCCCTCCTCGCCGGGTTCGGCGAAGCGCTCCAGCACCACCGACGGCGCCACGGCGAGGCGGGCGCCCAGCAGGTCCTCGTCACGCGCGTGCGCCCGCAGCCAGTCGACGCGGTCCAGCCACCCCGCGACCTCCGGCCCCAGCGGGTCGTCCACGCCACCCAACAGGTCCTCGAAGACCACGGTCGGGTCGCCGTCGGTGCGGCGCAACGTGAGGAAGCCGAACCCGACGGCCTCGACGCGCTCGCGCTCCATCCAGTCCAGCCAGGCGCCCGCCTGCTCGCGCGCGGTCGGAGACGTCAGGTCGAGCCCCGCGTCGCGCTGCCAGGTGCCGACGTGCAGCGCCGGGTCGGCCACCTCGCGCTGCACGATCCACGCGTCCACGCCGGCGGGGAGCCACGACCGCACCCGGTCGGGCCAGTCCTCGCCCTGCACGTGCAGCCACGAGCCGAGCAGCTGCGCCACCCCGCCCAGCTCCAGGTGCTCCGGGAGCGCCCGGACCAGCGCCGCGAGCGCGGCGTCCCCGCCCTGGCCGGAGTCGCGGTAGACGAAGTCGACGCGCGGCGGACCCGGCACGAACGGTGGGTTGGACACGATCTGGCCGAACCGGCGACCCGCGACCGGCTCGAACCAGGGCCCCTCGAGCAGCTCGACGTCCAGCCCGTTGAGCGCGAACGTTGCCCGGGCCATCGAGAGGGCGCGTGGCGCGAGGTCGGTGCCGGTGACCGCCTGCGCGTGCCGGGTGGCGTGCAGCGCCTGCACCCCGCAGCCGGTGCCCAGGTCGAGCAGCGAGCCGACCGGGCGGCGGGCGGTGGCCGCGGCCAGCGTCAGCGACGCCGCCCCGACCCCGGTGACGTGGTCGCGCTCCTGGCGTCGCGCGTCCAGGTCCGACAGCACCCACCAGTCGCCCGCCCTGTCGCCGTCGGAGTCGTCGCCGTAGGGGCGCAGGTCGAGCGCGGCCGCCCAGCCGCCGTCGACGGGGCGCAGCAGCCCGGCCGCGGCGGCGTCGGCGGGCGCGAGCGGGGCGAGCGCCGCGGTGACGGCGGCGTTCGGCTCGTGCCCACCGAGCAGCAGCAGCCGGACGAGCACGCCCAGCTCGCCGCCGTCCCGAGCGGCGCGGAACGCGGGCTCGACCTCGCCTCGCCCGAGCGCGGCGTGCGCCGCCGTCCCGAGCAGCGCCCGCACCCCGTCGGTGGTGTAGTCCGCCCGGAGCAGGGCGGTGCGCAGCGCGTCGGCGGTGGCGGGGGAGAAGTGGGGGAGCACGCGGCAGATCCTCGCCGACCGGCCGGCCCCGGGTGGCGCCGGGAGGCTCCGGACGCACTGAGCGGCCGACTCGCGCACCCTCATGCGCCGACTCGCGCACGCTCATGCGCCGACTCGCGCACGCTCATGCCCCACGGTCGGCGAGTCGGGTTCTCGCGGTGCGCGAGTCGGGCTCTCTGTGCGCGCGAGTCGGGCGATTCGTGCGAACCGGGACCGGACTCCCGCGGCCGGGAGGTGGGATCATCCGGTCATGACCCGCGCACTCTGCCTGGCCCAGGAGCCGGAGGCGGACGCCCTGCTCGACCGTGACCCGCTCGCGCTGCTGATCGGGATGCTTCTCGACCAGCAGTTCCCGATGGAGCGCGCGTTCGCCGGGCCCGCGCTGCTGGCGCAGCGGCTCGGCGTGTCCGAGCTCGACGCCCGCGAGCTGGCCTCCTACGACCCCGACGCCCTGGTGCAGATCTTCCGGGGTCCGCCCGCCGTGCACCGCTACCCGGGGTCCATGGCCGGGCGCGTACAGGCGCTCGCCACCGCGATCGTCGAGCAGTACGACGGGGACGTCACCCTGATCTGGCGCGACGTCCCGGACGGGCGCGAGCTGTTCCGCAGGCTCGGCTCCCTGCCCGGGTTCGGCACGCAGAAGGCGCAGATCTTCACCGCGCTGTTGGGCAAGCAGCGCGGCGTCACCCCGCCGGGGTGGCGGGAGGCCGCGAGCGGCTACGGCGAGGAGGGGGCGCACCGCTCGGTGGCCGACGTCATCGACGCGGCATCGCTGGAGCAGGTGCGGCAGTACAAGCAGGCGAAGAAGGCCGCGGCCAAGGCGGCGGCCGGGCGGTAGCCGCCACGGCGGGACCGTTCCGCCGCGGCGATACGATCGCGGTGTGCACCAGGTCCCCGCCGCGCGGCGCGACGTGCGCGTGATCGATCCCGATCAGGTGTGCGACGCCACCGCCGTGCTCGCCCACGGCGACCGGCTGCAGCAGTCCGCGGCCGTCCTGGACGCGCTCGGCGACGTCAACCGGCTCAGCATCCTGCTCGCCCTGCACCACGCCGGGGACCTGTGCGTGTCCGACCTCGCGTTCGCCGTGCGGATGAGCGACAGCGCGGTGTCGCACGCGCTGCGCCTGCTGCGGGCGCACGGGATGGTCACCGCGCACCGGCAGGGCCGGCTGGTGCGCTACCGGGTGGCGGGCGAGCTCACCACCCGGCTGCTCGACGTCGTCTCCGAAGGCGTGGTGGGCGAGGTCGTCCTGCACGCGCACGCCGGCGCAGCGGCGCACCGGCCCGAGCCGGCCTGAGGGATCGCCGGGGCGACAGGCGCGCACGCGGCACGAGTGGCACCATGGTGCGCGGAAGGCGGACGGGTGACTCGCGCTCGTGGTCACTGGCCCGTGCCACCGCCGGTGTGAGGCGCCTCCGGGCGCCAGGTAGGAGTTCCCGTGACGGACCCGCAGCGTGCGGCCGACCCCGTTCTGATCACGGACGCCGCCCGTTCCTACGACGAGGAGCTCGCGGCCCGCAAGCGCCGATACAAGATCATGATGGGGTTGCGGATCCCGTGCATGGTCCTCGCCGCCGTCTTCTACCAGATCCCCTGGCTCGCGGTGACGCTGCTCGTGCTGTCCATTCCGCTGCCGTGGATGGCGGTGCTGATCGCCAACGACCGGCTGCCGAAGAAGACCGAGGACGTCAACCGCTACCAGGGCGACAGGCGCCAGATCGAACGCCGCGAGCACCCGGTGATCGAGGGCTGAGCCCCACCGCACACACCCTGAGGGGTCGGCACACACGTTCGGCGCTGTGTGCCGACGCCACGCGGTGTGTGACGTGCCGCCACGCCCGCTCAGCGGGACGCCGGCGCGGGGCGCGCTCCGACGGTCGCCACCGCCGCGGCCCCCGCCGCGCACCCGGCCCGCAGCGCCTCCTCCGGTTCGGCGCCCCGCAGCCACGCCGCCAGCACGCCCGCGTCGAACGCGTCGCCCGCTCCAGTGGGGTCCACCGTGTCGACGCGCGGCGCCGCCGCGGTCCAGGTCCCGGATGCGTCCACCCACCGCGCCCCGCGCGGGCCGTCGGTCACCGCGACCGCGCCCACCGTGTCGAGCAGGGCGGCCGCGGATCCGCCCATCGCGGCGAGCTCGTCGGCGTTGGGGAGCAGCAGGTCCACCCCGCGCACGTGGTCGCGGAACGCCGGTGTGAGGGCGGGCGCCGCCTGCGGGTCCACCGACGTGGTCAGCCCGGCCGCGCGGGCGCGGTCCAGCGCGGCGAGCCCGGCCGGGCCGGACGAGGGGTCGAGCAGCACGTAGCCCGACAGGTGCAGGTGGTCGGCGCCGTCGAGCGCGGGCAGGTCGGCGGGGGAGAGGTAACCCGCCGCGCCCCGGTCGGAGAGCATCGTCCGCTCGCCGTCGTCGAGCAGGACCACGACGGTGCAGGTGGGCTCCCGCGGGTCGACGGCCAGCGCGGGCCGCACCCCGCAGGCGTCCAGCTCGGCGGCCGCCGCGCGGCCCGCCGGGTCGTCGCCCACGCGGGCCACCAGGGTGACGTCCGCGCCGAGGTGCGCCAGCCACGCCGCGGTGTTCGCACCCGCTCCGCCGGCACGCGTGCGGATCCGCGCCGGGACGTCCGCGTCGCGCACGGCGGGTTCACGCGGCGCGACGAGCACGTCGACGGCCAGGTCGCCGACGACCACCACCCGGGGGCGCCTCATGCAGCGAGTGCCACCGCGACCTGCGCGGCGAGCTCCGCGTTCGCCCGCACGAGCGCGAGGTTGGTGCGCAGGCTCGCGCCGCCGCTGCTGCTGTGGAAGTGCTCCAGCAGCGCGGGCGTGACGTCCTTGCCCACGATGCCGCGCTCCGCCAGCAGCGCCATCCCCTCGGCGAGGAGGCGGTCGTGCAGGCCGGCGTCCAGCTCGTCGGCCTCGGGCACGGGTTGCGCCAGCACCGCTCCCGCCGCATTGCCGAGCGCCCGGTGCGCACGCCAGACGGCCGCGGCCTCCGCGGGCGAGTCGATGCGCCAGGGCACCGGGTGCCCGGAGTCGCGCCGGTAGAAGCCGGGGAACGCGTCGGTGCCGTAGCCGAGCACCGGCACCGACTCGGTCTCGAGCACCTCCAGGGTGGCGGGCACGTCCAGGATCGACTTCACCCCGGAGCACACCACGAACACACCGGTCCCGGCGAGCGCGGCGAGGTCGGCGGAGACGTCCCACGTCTCCCGGGCCCCCCGGTGCACCCCGCCCAGCCCACCGGTGGCGAACAGCGCCACCCCGGCCGCGTGCGCGAGCGCGGCGGTGGCCGCCACCGTCGTCGCCCCGTCGCGGCCCAGCCCGACGGCCACGCCGAGGTCGCGGACCGACAACTTCACCAGGTCGCCGTCGCACACCCGGTCGAGCTCGGCCGCGGTGAGCCCGACCCGCGGCACGCCGTCGAGCACCGCCACCGTGGCGGGGACGGCGCCGTGGGCGCGCACGGCCGCCTCGAGGTCGTCGGCGGCCGCGCGGTTCTGCGGGGCCGGCAGACCGTGGGCGAGGATCGTGCTCTCCAGCGCGACGACGGCGCGGCCGTCGGCGAGCGCGGCGGCGACCTCGTCGGACAGGACGAGCGGAGCGGGCGGCGAGACGGGAACGGACACGTGCGGCATCATGGACGACATGGCCACGCAGGTGCTGCCCGACGTCGACACCCGCCCAGAGGGCACCGACACGACGGGCAACGACGAGCCCAAGATGTTCCACTACGTCAAGAAGAACAAGATCGCGGAGAGCGCGGTCCTCGGGAACATGGTGGTGGCACTCTGCGGCGAGACGTTCCCCGTCACCCGCTCGCCCAAGCCCGGCTCCCCGGTCTGCCCCGACTGCAAGAAGATCTACGAATCGCTGCGCCCCGGTGGCGACGACGACTGAGCGGACGGTCGCGTTGCGCACATCCGCCGTCCGCGCCGTGCGTGGGTGGGTCTACAACAGACTGATCGCGGGCATGACGGCCCAGTGGTACCGCGAGGTGCTGAGCAGGCTGCCCGACGGCGCCCGGATGCTCGACGTGGGCATCGGCACGGGCGCGGCACTCGCACGCTGCGCCGACCTCGTCCGCGCGAAGCGGCTGCAGGTCGTCGGCCTCGACATCGACGCCGACTACCTCGACCGCTGCCGCACCGAGATGGCCCGCGCCGGGCTGTCGGAGCAGGTCTCGCCGCTCCTCGCGTCGGTCTATGACCACCGCGACGGCCCGTACGACGCCGTCTACTTCAGCGCGAGCCTCATGCTGCTCCCCGACCCCGTCGCGGCGATCGCGCACGTGGCCCGGCAGCTCACCCCCTCCGGGCGGGTGTTCAGCACGCAGACCTTCCACCACCGGCGGTCGCGGCTGCTCGAGCGCGTCAAGCCGCTCGCCCAGCACGTCACGACCATCGACTTCGGCCGGGTCACCTACGAGGACGAGTTCCGCCGCACGTTCGCCGACGCGGGGGTGCGGCTGGTCGACCTCGTCACCATGCGCACCACCCGGCACTCGTCCTACCGGCTGGCCATCGCCGAACCCGCCGACGTCCCCTGAGGTCAGGCTCCGGTCACGTGGTCGCCCGGGGCCGGGGCGACGGCCGGCATGCCCCGCCCGCCGAGCTCGGGCGGGGCGTCGCGCAGCGGTCCGCTGCGTTCCGCGAGCCAGCCCAGGTGGTCGGGCCACCACGACCCCGGGCGGGCGTCCGCCGTCGTGCCCCAGCGTTCCGGCGCCGTGGCCGTGGCGGCCCCGGCCTGGAACACCCCGTCCGGGTCCGCCGGCGGGGTGAGCAGCGCCGCGACCGGCCCGCGGGGGGAGAGCACGAACCGGGCGGCCGCGCCGCCGAACAGCCGCGCGCTGCGGTAGGCGGCGTCCCAGGGCAGCCGCGGGTCGCCCGCGCCCGTCACCACGTAGACGTCCCGGTCGACCTTCGACAGGTCGAGCGGCGTCCCGAGGGCGCTGCACCCCCCGGGCGTCGCGAGCGCGTTGCCCAGCGCGACGTCGACGAGGTCGCGGTGCAGGCCGGCCGGCATCCGCATCGCGTCGGCGGCCCAGTGCCGGACGGGGTCGGCACCTGCGGCCGGCGGTCCGTCCGCGACGAGCCGTCGGCCGTCCAGCAGCCCGGTGCGCCCCGACTCCGCGACGGCCCGGCGCGCGGCCTGCCTGTCGACGGGGACGCCGACGTGGTCGAGCACCGTGGCGGCGAACGTCAGCGTCGCCAGCCGGTCCTGAGCGCCGGTGGCGGCCAGGTGCGCCGCCACCACGGCGACGAGCACGCCGCCCGCTCCGAGCCCCATCAGCGACGTGCGCGGGGTGCGGGTGATCCGCTCGCACGCGGCGAGCGCGTCCAGCACCGCGCGGGCGTAGGTGTCGAGGTCCCACCCGGCGTGCTCCGGGCCGGGGTTGCGCCAGGACAGCGCCAGCACCTGCTGACCGCCGTGGACGAGGTGATCCACGAGGCTGCGCCCCGGGGTGAGGTCGACGAGGTAGTGGCGGTGCAGCAGCGGCGGGACCACCAGCAGCGGCACGTCGTGCACGGCCTCGGTCCGGGGCAGGTAGTGCAGCAGCTCGAAGACGGGCGTGCGGAGGACGACGGCGCCCGCGGCGGCGGCCACGTCCTCGCCCACCGCGATCCGGGCCGGGGCGGGCCGGGACGGCCGGGTGGGGACGAGGACGTCGGTGAGGCCCGCCAGCGCGAGCCGGACCCGGTCGCGGTCGGCCGGGTCGAGCCCCGCGTCGTCGACCAGGCGCTCGACCGTCGCGCCGGCCGCCCCGCCGGCCTGGGTGAACCTGCGCACGAGCGGGTGCTGCGGCGCATCGGGGTCGAGCGGCACGTATCCCAGGCCGATCCGGGCGAGCTCGGCGGCCAGGCCCGCGCCGCGGCGGGCCACGGTGAACGGCCTGCCGGCGAGCGCCAGGCCCATCCGCAGCGCGGGCCCGGCGGGCAGGAGCCGGTGCAGCGGGCCGGGCGTGCCCACGGGCAGCAGCGCGTCGAGCATGATCGCACCATCCGCCGCGCGCGCCTCGGCGCCGTTGGTCGTCATCCAGCTTCCTCCCTGACCGCGGACCCGGCCGTCGCAGCATGGGCGGCACCGTCGTGCGGGGGCAACTCGGGGATCGGCCCGGCGGGGCGGGAGGGGACCCGACGGGCCCGCGTCGATCCGCTGCCCGGGATCACCTCGGCACTCATCGCCTGCACAGGATGGACCATCGGGGTGGGGTGACGGTCACCGCGGCGGGTCACGGCACCCCGGCCGCGGGCGCCCCGTAGTCTGATCGACGCCCTGGCGCGGTGACCGCCATGGGGCCCCGCGGCGTTGCGGGTGCCCGTGCCGGGCGCAACGGGTAGCAGTCGAGACGTCAGGGAGATGTGTGTCCCAGGCCCAGCAGATCGCTCCCTCCTCACGCCCCCTGCGGGCCTGGCAGCGCAGCGCGCTGGCGCGCTACCTGGCCGGGGCGCCCCGGGACTTCCTCGCCGTCGCCACGCCCGGCGCGGGCAAGACCGCGTTCGCCCTGCGGGTCGCGGCGGAGCTGCTCGCCGACCGGGTGATCGACCGGATCACGGTCGTCACGCCCACCGAGCACCTCAAGTACCAGTGGTCGGCGTCCGCGGCGTCCGTCGGGATCGCGATCGACCCCGAGTTCCGCAACTCGACCGGCGCCACGTCGTCGGACTACACCGGGATCGCGGTCACCTACGCCGGCGTCGCGGCGCACCCGCTGCTGCACCGGGCGCGCACCGAGAACAGGCGCACCCTCGTGATCCTCGACGAGGTGCACCACGCGGGGGACGCGCGGTCGTGGGGGGACGGGGTGCGCGAGGCGTTCGAGCCCGCCACACGGCGGCTCACGCTCACCGGCACCCCGTTCCGCAGCGACGACAACCCGATCCCGTTCGTCGACTACCTGCCCGACGGCGACGGTGCGCTACGCAGCCGCGCCAACCACTCCTACGGCTACGCAGAGGCGCTCGCCGACGGCGTCGTCCGGCCGGTGGTGTTCCTCGCCTACTCCGGGATGTCGAGCTGGCGCACGAGCGCGGGTGAGGAGATCAGCGCGCGACTCGGCGAGCCGATGACCGCGGAGCAGACGGCGCGGGCCTGGCGCACTGCCCTCGACCCCGGCGGCGAGTGGATCCCGGCCGTGCTCGCCGCCGCCGACAAGCGGCTGAGCGGGCACCGGGCGGGCGGGATGCCCGACGCGGGCGGGCTCGTGATCGCCACCGACCAGACGACCGCGCGCGCCTACGCGGCCATCCTCGCCGACGTGACGGGCACCGCGCCCGTCGTCGTGCTGTCCGACGAGCCGGGCGCGTCGGCGCGGATCGAGAAGTTCGCGGAGTCCGACGACCGCTGGATGGTGGCCGTCCGGATGGTGTCCGAGGGCGTCGACGTGCCGCGCCTCGCCGTCGGGGTGTACGCCACCAGCGCGTCCACCCCGCTGTTCTTCGCCCAGGCCGTGGGCCGGTTCGTGCGGTCGCGGCGGCCGGGGGAGACGGCGTCGGTGTTCGTGCCGAGCGTCCCGGTGCTGCTCGGGCTCGCGAGCGAGCTCGAGGCCCAGCGCGACCACGTCCTCGGCAAGCCGCACCGCGCCGACGAGAAGTGGGACGACGAGCTGCTCGCCCAGGCGCAGCGCCAGGAGGACGAGCCGGGGGAGGACGAGAAGTCGTTCACCGCGATCGGGGCGCAGGCCGAGCTGGACCAGCTGATCTACGAGGGCACCTCGTTCTCGGCCGACGAGGAGGACTACCTCGGGCTGCCCGGGCTGCTCGAGCCCGACCAGGTGCGCACGTTGCTCAGCCAGCGGCAGAAGGAGTGGATGACCCGCTCCCAGAAGAAGGCCGCGGCCGCCGCCCCGCCGGTGGCGCCCCAGCCGCCCGTCGAGCGCCCGCAGCTGTCGGTGCGCGAGCAGCTGCACAAGCTCCGCAAGGAGCTCAACACGCTGGTCGCGCTGTACAACCACCGCACCAACAAGCCGCACGGCGTGATCCACAACGAGCTGCGCAAGCACTGCGGCGGCCCGCCCACGGCGATGGCGAGCATGGAGCAGCTGGAGGAGCGCATCGCCACCCTCCGCTCCTGGCGCTAACGCCCGGCGCCACATGCCCTGTGCTGGCCGGTGCGCCCCGTGTCGGCCGGTGCCCCCCGTCGACGGGGCGCACGGGCGGACACGGGGCGCATGCGTCGGAATGGGGCGCGTGGCCGGTACGACGACGGGGCGGGGACCCGTCGGTCCCCGCCCCGTCATGGGCTCGATCGGCCGGCTCGTCGCCGGCCGCGGTCAACTGCCCGACTGCACGTCGATCTCCATTTCGCGGAGCTTCTCGGCGTGGGCCCGCGCGTGGTGACCGCAGAACAGCAGCTCGCCGCCCGACGGCAACACGGCCCGGACCTTCGCGGCCGCTCCGCACCGGTCACAGCGGTCAGCGGCGGTCAACTCGGGCCGGGTCAGGGTTCCTGGCTGCATAGCGGTCTCCCTCCGTCTCGACCCCGGGTTCCCCCGGGATCGCTTGCTGTGACGACCGCTCGCGCGGTGCGCCCACTCTCCCAGACGTACTGCACCCCTGCACGTGTTCCCGGGGCGCGTCGCGACGACCGTCACGTTCGGCCCGAGGGCCGCCGGTGCGGTCACCGCGGGTTCTCCGCCGGTGACTCCTGCAGATTCAGTTGACTGCGCGTGAATGATGCTTGCGAGTTCGGTGTCACCGCAAGGTGCGGTGTGTAAACACCGGTGTCGCGGCGACTACGCTGGGCATCCGTGACGCTGAGTGTGCGCAGCCGGGTGCCAGCGCCCGCCCTGTTCGTCGTCGGGGGCCTCTCGATGTATGTCGGGGCGGCGCTCGCGGTGGGGCTGTTCGACCGCCTGTCGCCCACGGCCGTCGCGGTGCTGCGGCTGCTCGGCGCGGCGGTCGTGCTGCTCGCCTGGCGGCGGCCGGGACGCGCGGCATGGCGCGGTTCCCGGCTCGTGCGGGCGGTCGCCTTCGGGCTCGCGACGGCGCTGATGAACATCGCCTTCTACGAGGCGATCGCGCGGCTTCCGCTGGGCACCGCGGTGGCCGTGGAGTTCTGCGGACCGGTGGCCGTCGCGGCCGTGGCGTCGCGGCGGCCGCGGGACGTCGCGGCGGTCCTGCTCGCCGCCACCGGGGTGCTGCTCATCGCCGATGTCCGCTGGTCAGGCAGCCCGTCGGGGGTGTTGTGGGCGCTCGCGGCCGCGGCGATGTGGGCGGCGTACATCGTGCTCGGGAAGCGGGTGGCGAGCGGTGGGAACGGGCTCGACGACATGGCCGTCGGGTTCGTCGTGGCCGCCGTCGCGCTGTGCCCGCTGCTGCTCGTGGGCGGCCCGGACGGCGTGGGTGCGCTCGCGGATCCGCTCGTGCTGCTGCTGGCCGTCGGGGTCGGCGTGCTGTCGAGCGTGGTGCCCTACGTGCTCGACCAGATCGTGCTCCGCCGGGTCGGCCAGGCCCGGTTCGCGGTGCTGCTGGCGCTGCTCCCTGCCACGGCCACGGTGGTCGGGTTGATCGCGCTCGCCCAGGTGCCGGGCCTCCTGGAGGCCGTCGGGATCGCCGCCGTCATCGCCGCGGTGGCCCTGCGCTCGAAGGACGGCGACGTGGCGGAGTCAGTGGGCCGAACGTGAGATCCGTCACTGAGGGTGACGCCGACGTCGGCGACTATTCGTAGCCGAGATGTAACTGGACGGGTGGCGCCGCGACGGGTGGGTGAATCTCCTCGCGGTGGCCGCCGCGCTCCCTCCGGGCACGAGAGTTGGCGAGCCGGCGACCGCGGAGCCTCCGTCGCCACAACCGCCCGCAGGGCGCCCGGAAGCGGTCCCGCGACAACAAAAGCGGGGTGCCGTGATGAAACCGTGACCGAAACGCGGCGTCTTTAACGATTAAGTGTGCTTGGCACCACCGGACATCGCGACATACGTTGTCGGTCGCAACATTTACCCGCCTCGCGGGAACCCCCGACGCTGTGGAAGGACGACCATGCGCATCAGGAGAACGGCGCTCGCGGCTGCGGGGCTGGGTCTGGCCCTGACCCTCGCCGCCTGCGGACAGAACGCCGCCGCCCCGTCGGCGCCGCCCGCGGAGAGCGCCGCGCCGGCCGGCGCGATCAAGGTCGGCGTGATCCTTCCCGAGACCGAGAGCTCGGCTCGCTGGGAGGGTTTCGACAAGCCGCTGCTGCAGCAGGCGATGCAGGCCGAGGGTCTCGACGCCGACATCCAGAACGCGCTGGGCGACGAGCAGAAGTTCGCCACCCTGGCCGACAGCATGATCGCCAGCGGGGTCAAGGTGCTGGTCATCGCCTCGATCAGCAGTGAGTCGGGGGCCGCGGTCGCCGCGCAGGCCAAGGCGCAGGGCATCCCGACGATCGACTACGACCGGCTCAACCTCAACGGCTCCAGCGACTACTACGTCTCCTTCGACAACGAGAAGGTCGGCGAGCTGCAGGGCCAGGGCCTGGTGCAGGCGTTGGAGGGCACGGCGAACCCGCAGATCATCGAGATCGAGGGCGCCCCGACCGATAACAACGCCACCTTGTTCTACAACGGCCAGCAGCGCGTGCTCGGGCCGAAGTACGAGTCCGGCGAGTACACGCTCGTGCAGAGCCAGAAGATCGACGACTGGGACAACCAGGTTGGCGGTACCACGTTCGAGCAGATCCTCACCGGGAACGGCGGCCGCGTCGACGGCGTCGTCGCCGCGAACGACGGCCTCGCCGGCGCGATCATCACGGTGCTTACGAAGTACGGCCTCAACGGGCAGGTGCCGGTGACCGGCCAGGACGCCACGGCCGCCGGTCTGCAGGCGATCCTGCGCGGCGACCAGTACATGACCGTGTACAAGCCGATCAAGCAGGAGGCCGAGGCCACCGCCAAGCTGGCGGCCGCCCTCGCGAACGGTGACACCGCCGCCGCCGACGCCATCGCCACCGACACGGTGGAGGACCCGGAGGGCAACCGGACGGTCAAGTCGGTACTGCTCGAGCCGGAGCTGATCACGCGGGACAACGTCAAGAAGGTGATCGACGACGGTGCCGTCCCGGCCTCCGAGGTCTGCGTGGCGGAGACCTCCGCCGCGTGCCAGGAACTGGGCATCGCCACCAGCTGAGACTCCTCGTGAGTGAATACGAGTTCTCTGGCACTCGTATCCACTCACAGGCACCGGAGGTGCATCGCATGAGTGATCCGATCCTGCAGCTGCGCGGGGTGAACAAGAGCTTCGGCGCCGTGCAGGTGCTGCACGGCGTCGACTTCGACGTACGGGCCGGCGAGGTCACCGCGCTCGTCGGCGACAACGGCGCCGGCAAGTCGACGCTGGTCAAGTGCGTGGCCGGCATCCACTCGATCGACAGCGGCGAGGTGCGGTTCGAGGGGAAGCCGGTGTCGGTCCACACCCCGACCGACGCATCGCGGCTGGGTATCGAGGTCGTCTACCAGGACCTCGCGCTGGCCGACAACCTCGACATCGTCCAGAACATGTTCCTCGGCCGGGAGCGCGGGAAGTCGTGGCTGCTCGACGAGGCCGACATGGAGCAGGCCGCCCGGCGCACGCTCGCGTCGCTGTCGGTGCGCACGGTGACGTCGGTGCGCATGCCGGTGGCCGCGCTCTCGGGCGGGCAGCGCCAGACGGTCGCGATCGCCAAGGCGGTGTTGTGGGACTCCAAGGTCGTGCTCCTCGACGAGCCGACCGCCGCGCTGGGGGTCGCGCAGACCCGCCAGGTCCTCGATCTGGTGCGCAGGCTCGCCGAGCAGGGCCTCGGTGTCGTGCTCATCAGCCACAACATGGCCGACGTGTTCGAGGTGTCGGACCGCATCGCCACCCTGTACCTCGGGCGCATGGTCGCCGAGGTTCCCACCAAGGACGTCTCGCACGGCGAGGTCGTGGAGCTGATCACCGCGGGCCGTTCCGGTGACCTGGGCCTTCAGCGACCCGAGAGCGTGGCGATCTGATGGCCTCGCGAGAAGGACCCGCCATGGAGAAGACGAGCACCTCCGAGCCGGCCACCGGCACCACGACCGCGGCGGAGCGGGCCGCGCCCGCGTCCACGCGCTCGGCCGACTTCGGCATCGACACGACGGCGAAGACCACCCGCGAGGCCGTGCGCGGCTACCTCGGCAACCTGCGCAACGGTGATCTGGGAGCGCTGCCCGCCCTGCTCGGGCTCGCGGCGCTGTTCGTGCTGTTCACGGTGCTCGACTCGGGCGGCACGTTCCCCAGCCTGCTGAACCTCGCCAACCTGCTGCAGCAGGGCGCGGGTCAGACGATCATCGCCATGGGCCTGGTGTTCGTGTTGCTCACCGGCGAGATCGACCTCGCGGCGGGCACGGCGTCCGGGCTCGCCGCGTCGCTGATGGCGCTCCACCTGGTCAGCGGCGGCAACCTGCTCGGCAGCATGGGCACAACGGTGTTCGTGCTGTTCCTGCTCGTGGTCGTGGTCGCGATCGTGCTCGCACTGCTGCTGCGGATCTGGGCGGGCGCGGCGTTCGCCGCACTCGCGCTGGTGCTGATGGTCGTCGGGTTCCCGCCGAACCCGTGGCTGGAGATGCTGCTCGCCGTCTGCGCAGGCGTGGTCATCGGCTGCCTCACCGGCTTCCTCGTCGCGAAGCTCGGGATGCCGTCCTTCGTCGTGACGCTGGCGCTGTTCATCGCGTGGCAGGGCGTGATCCTGCAGCTCATCGGCGACGGCGGCACGCTGGGCCTGCGCGATCCGGTCCTCGTGGCGGTGGCGAACGGGAACCTGTCGACGGCGGGGAGCTGGGTGCTGTTCGTCGTCGCCGCGGGCGGGTACGCCGCTGTGCTGCTCAACCGCCAGGTCTCGCGGCGCAGGCTCGGGCTGGTGGCCCAGCCGACGGGGCTCGTCCTCATCAAGATCGGGGCCGTGGTACTGCTGGGGGCCGTGGCCACCTTCCTGCTCACCCTCGACCGGTCACCCGGCACCACGCCGATCGCCGGGGTGCCCTACGTGGTGCCGATCGTGCTGGTGCTGCTCGTCATCGGTACCTACGTTCTCGACCGCACCCGCTTCGGGCGCCACGTCTACGCGGTCGGCGGCAACCGCGAGGCGGCGCGGCGGGCCGGCATCGACGTGGTCCGCATCCGCGCGACGGTGTTCGTCATCGCCTCGGCGCTGGCCGCGATCGGGGCGATCGTCTACTCGTCCAAGGTCGGATCGGTGTCGCCCGGCTCGGGTGGTGGCAACACCCTGCTGTTCGCCGTCGGTGCGGCGGTCATCGGTGGTACGTCCCTGTTCGGCGGCCGTGGTCGGGTGAGCAACGCCGTGATCGGCGGCGCTGTGCTCGCCACCGTGAACAACGGGCTCGGCCTGCTCGGCCAGCCCGCGTCGGTGGTGTTCCTCGTCAACGGCCTGGTGCTGCTGCTCGCGGCCGGGGTCGACGTGCTGTCCCGGCGCCGATCGGCCGTGCCTGCGAGGTGAGCCGCGGCTGGGGAGTCGACGGCGGGGTGGAGGCACCTCCCGCCGGAGGCGCACGTCCGGTGGGGACCCTGCGCCCTGGCGGCGCGCGGGGCGGCCAGGCGGGCGCGGCCACGGCGGGTGCCCGCCCGGACGAGGCGCGCCGCCACAACCGGGCGGCGCTGCTGCGCCGGTTGCACATCGAGGGCCCGTGCACCCGGGCCACCCTGGCCACGGAGCTCGGCCTCAACCGCAGCACGATCAAGGCGGTGGTGGACGGGCTGGCCGAGGCCGGCGTCGTCACCGAGGCCGTGCCCGCCCAGCGCAACGGGGCGGGCCGGCCGTCGCTGATGGTGCTGCCGGAGCCGGAGGCCGCCGTGGTGCTGGCCATCGACGTGCGGGTCGAGCAGGTGGCGATGGCGATGGTGGGACTCGGGGGGCAGGTGCTGGGCAGGCACAGCTGGAACCTCCACCACCGCACCCGTACCCCGGGCGAGGTGATCACGCATGTGGCGGAGTCGGCCCAGCTGCTCGCCGACGAGCTCGCGCTCACCGCGCAGGGGGCCGGGGTGTCGGTGCCCGGGGTCGTGCACCGCGATGACGGACGGGTGCACGAGGCGCCCAACCTCGGCTGGTGCGACGTCGCCCTCGGCACGCGGCTGGCGTCGGTGCTCCGGATCCCGGTGCAGGTGGCCAACGACGCGGAGCTGGGCGCGATCGCCGAGCACGTCCGCGGCGACGCGGGCGGCGTCGACGACCTGGTCTACATCTCCGCGGACCGCGGCGTAGGCGGCGGGGTGATCTCGGCGGGCCGGCCGCTGCGGGGCACCCGCGGGTACGTCGGGGAGCTCGGCCACCTGGTGGTCCGCCCGGGTGGGCGGCCCTGCTACTGCGGGTCCCGCGGCTGCTGGGAGACCGAGGTGGGGGAGGCCGCGCTGTGCCGGGCGCTCGGCCTGCCCGAGGACACCACGCGCGGGGTGGTGGTGGCCGAGCTGCGCTCGCTCGCCACCGCGCCGCTGCCCGGTCCGCTCGACGAGTTCGCCGAGTGGCTGGCCACCGGGCTCGTCACCGTGGTGAACATGATGGCCCCGGAGCTGGTGGTGCTCGGCGACCTGTTCACCGCACTCCCGCCCGCCGTCGTCGAGCACGTGCGCGCGCTGGTGCACGAACGGAGCCTGGTGAGCCGGGCCGTGGGAGGCACCCGGATCGAGATCAGCCCGCTCGGCCGGGACGCGAAGCTCGTCGGCGCGGCCGAGCTGGCGTTCGAGCCGGTGCTCGGGGCGGTCTGACCGGTCAGCTGCGGCGGACCTCGAGGCCGACGTCCTGGCCGGCGACGGAGCGCAGCGTCACCGCGAGCCCACCGACCGTCGCCGTCCCGCCGACGGTGAGCAGGGCGCTGTCGCCGCGGGCCGACACCGTCACCGCGTCGGCCTCGATCGGGGCCACCCGCAGATCGCGCTCGAACGTCCCGATCTCCACCTCGACCGTCTGCTCGCCGCTCAGGTCGACGGTGCAGGCGCTGCCCGAGCACCGGCTGGTGCGGGTGGTGCAGGCGCTCGCGGCCAACAGGCCCAGCAGTACGGTCAGGACGATCAGGACGCGGCGGACGGGCACGACGAACTCCTCGTTATCGGGGGATCGGAGTATGTCCGCCGCGGCGCACCGGGCACACCGGTGGAACTACGCAGCCGCAGGGGGTGCTGCCACCACGGTTCGCTCGGGTGCCGCGCAACCGCCACATGGCGGTCCCGGTACGGCCATCGGGAGGGTAGGAATGCGGTCATGGGCACCTCACGAGCCATGCGAGGTCTCGCGGTCCTCGCCGTCACCCCGGTCCTCGCCGGTCTGCTGAGCACCTCCGTGGCCTCCGCTGACGGGAGCTCGGGCGACCCGATCGCCGTCGGTTCCGGCGGCGGGGTGGCCACCGTCGACGCCGACGCCACGCGGATCGGGCTCGAGGTTCTGGCCGCCGGGGGAACCGCGGCCGACGCGGCCGTCGCGGCCGCCGCCGCACTCGGGGTGACCGAGCCCTACTCGGCGGGCATCGGGGGCGGCGGATTCTTCGTCCACTACGACGCGGAGACCGGCGAGGTGAGCACCCTCGACGGCCGGGAGACCGCGCCCGCGGCGATGGAGCCCGACTCCTTCGTCGACCCGGCCACCGGGGAGGCACTGGAGTTCGACCGGGCCGTCACGTCCGGGCTGTCGGTCGGTGTGCCCGGCACCCCCGCCACCTGGACGGCCGCACTGGAGCGGTGGGGCACGCTCGACCTGGGGGAGGCGCTCGCGCCCGCCGAGCAGCTGGCGCGGGAGGGCTTCGCCGTCGACGAGGAGTTCCGCGGCCAGACGCAGATCAACGAGGAGCGGTTCCGCGCGTTCCCCGCCACCGCCGACCTGTTCCTGCCCGACGGGGCCCTGCCCGAGGTCGGCTCGGTGTTCACCAACCCCGACCTCGCCGACACCTACGCCGAGCTGGGCCACCAGGGCGTCGACTGGCTCTACGAGGGGGAGCTCGCGGGCGAGATCGCGGCCACCGCGGCCGACCCGCCGGTCGACCCGGCCGCCACGATCCCGGTGGCCCCCGGGCTGATGACCACCGACGACCTCGCCGCCTACGAGGTGGTGGAGCGCGAGCCGACGCACGTCGACTACCGCGGCGTCGACGTCTACGGGATGGGCCCGCCCTCGTCCGGCGGCAGCACGGTGGGCGAGGCGCTCAACATCCTCGAGCAGTTCGAGCTCTCGGCGAAGGACCCGGTGCAGGCGCTGCACCTCTACCTGGAGGCGTCCCGCTTCGCCTACGCCGACCGCAACCGCTACCTCGGCGACCCGGACTTCGTCGACGTCCCGCTCGAGGCGCTGCTGTCGGACGAGTTCGCCGCACAGCGGGCGTGCCTGATCGACCCGGACAAGGCGGCCGTCTCCCCGGTGCCCGCGGGCGACCCGGCGGCGGACGACGTGTGCGCGACCGCGCCGAGCGGCGGAGCCGATCACGAGGGGCCGTCCACCACCCACCTCGTCGCGGCCGACCGCTGGGGCGACGTCGTGTCCTACACGCTCACGATCGAGCAGACCGGCGGCAGCGGGATCACCGTGCCCGGCCGCGGGTTCCTGCTCAACAACGAGCTCACCGACTTCGACTTCACCCCGCCGCCGCCCGGCGAGCCGCTGCCGGCCAACGCCCCGGCCGGCGGCAAGCGCCCGCGCAGCAGCATGGCGCCCACCATCGTGCTGGCCGACGGGGAGCCGCTGCTGGCCCTGGGCTCGCCCGGTGGCTCCACGATCATCACCACGGTGCTGCAGGTGCTGGTGAACCGGCTGGACCTGGGCCTGTCGCTGCCCGAGGCGGTGGCGGCCCCGCGGATGTCGCAGCGCAACACCGAGGACACGATCGCCGAGCCCGCCTTCCTCGACAGCGAGCTGCGCACCGCCCTCGAGGGGTACGGGCACAGCTTCGTCCCCGCGCCGAGCACCTTCGGTCCGCAGCCGGAGATCGGGGCGGTCGCCGCGCTGGAGTTCCTCGACGACGGGCGCGTCGCGTACGTCGCGGAGCCGGAGCGGCGCGGCGGCGGCAGCGCGATGGCCCTCGACAAGTAGAAGGGCTGACCGGCCCCGCGCTGGGACCGCCTACGCGGCACACACCTCGCGGCCTCCGCACATACGTCCGGCCGTGTGTGCGGGGTACCGGAGGTGTGTGCGACCGGTGGAGTCCCTGCTCGGCGGACCGCTCACCGGCCGTGCAGCGGCGGGCCCCAGTCGGTGTTCTCCCGCAGCTGCCGCTTGAGGATCTTGCCGCCGGGGTTGCGCGGCAGCGGCTCGGCACGGGTGACGAGGAACTGCGGGACCTTGAAGTCCGCGAGCCGCTCCCGCAGGTGCGCGAGTACGCGCTCGGGGTCGAACCCCGCACCGGGGACGACGACGGCGCCGACCTTCTCGCCCATCACCTCGTCCGGCACGCCGACCACCGCGGCGTCCGCCACGCCGGGGGCGCCGGCCAGCGCGTTCTCCACCTCCACGGAGTACACGTTCTCGCCGCCCCGGTTGATCATGTCCTTCGCGCGGTCGACGACGTACACGAGGCCCTCGTCGTCGATCCGGGCCAGATCGCCGCTGTGCAGCCAGCCGTCGACGAACGTCTCACGGGTGGCGTCCGGCTTGTTCCAGTAGCCGGCCACCACGTTGGGCCCGCGGACGAGCAGCTCGCCCACCCCGGCCGCGTCCGGGTCGGCGAGCGCCAGATCCACCACTGGCGCGGCGAACCCCACGGAGTCGGCGTGCCCGGCCGCCCACTCGTGGGGGAGGTAGGTCGCGATCGAGGAGGTCTCGGTCAGGCCGAACCCGTTGCCGACGCGCGCGTTCGGGAACCGCTCCTGGATCCGCTGCACGAGCGACGGGGCGATCGGCGCGCCGCCGTAGGACAGCTTCGTCACCGCGGTGACGTCGAACTCGGCGAAGTTCGGCTGCACCATGGCGAGCGCGTAGATCGCGGGCACGCTGGTGAGCGCGTTCACCCGCTCCTCGACGACCGTGCGCAGGAACGCCTGCACCTGGAACTCGGGCAGGATCATGGTGGTGCCGCCGATGGCGAGCTGCACGAGCAGCTGGCTGTTGCACCCGGTGACGTGGAACAGCGGCACGGAGACGAGGTTGCGCTGCTCCGGCCCCGCCGTGCGATCGATCCCCGTCACCCGGATCGCGGTCTCGACATTGGACAGGAAGTTCTCCTGCGTCGTCATCGCGCCCTTCGGGAACCCCGTCGTCCCGCTGGTGTAGAAGATCGCGGCGAGGTCGGCGTGGGTCGGGATGTCGTCGGCGCGCGGGTCGCCGTCGGGCAGCGGCTCGCCGGGGCGCAGCACGACCGACGCGCCGGAGTCGGCGAGGACGTACTCGATCTCCGGCGCGGCGAAGCGGGTGTTCACCGGCACCGCGACCGCTCCGGCGAGCTGCGTGCCGAGGAAGCCGAGCACCCAGCCCACACCCGCCGGCAGCAGGTTCGCCACCCGGTCCCCGCGGGTGACGCCCGCCGCGGCGAGGCCGCCCGCCACCCGCGCGGCGCGGTCCCAGAGCTGCCGGTAGGTCAGCCGCTCGCCGCCGACCTCGACGACCGCCTCGACGTCCGGGTGCCGATCGACGGTCGCGCGGAGCATCGCCACCAGCGAGGGCGCCAGGTCGGTGTAGTGGGCCACGCCGATCCCGTCACGTGCGGTCCCCGAGGAGTCGAACGGGGCCGCGCCGCGCGGCCGGGGTTGGATCGCCATGCCGCTCAGCTCCCGGCGGGGGTGAAGTACCGACGCGGGTTGTCCACGAGCATCGTCGTGATCTGCCCCTCGGTCACGCCGTGCTCGCGCAGCGCCGGGAGGACGTCGCGGCTGATGTGCTCGTAGTGCCAGTTCGGGGCGGCCTGCGCGAGCGTGGCCTGCCAGTCCTTCCCGGAGAAGTAGTCCATGTAGCAGGCGGCGTCCTGGGAGAGCACGATCCGGTCCGCGTAGCCCTGTTCGCGCAGTGCCGCGATCGTCGTGACGCGGTCGGCGGTGGGGTTGTACAGGTCCAGGCCGAAGCGGTCGCAGCCGATCGTCGCGCCCTGGTCCATGATCCATTTCAGGTAGTCGAGGTCGTTGGTGTCGCCGGCGTGCCCGATCACCACCTTGGTGAGGTCGACGCCCTCCTTCGCGTAGAGCTCGAGCGCCAGGCGCCCCGTCTGGTGGGCGGCGTTGGTGTGCACCGTGATCGGCACGCCCGTCTCGCGGTGCGCCGCGCACACGGCCAGCTGGACGCGGGTCTGGTCGGGGGTGAGCCCCTTCTCCTCCACCACGCACTTGAGGAACGCGGCCTTCACCCCGGTGCCGGCGATGCCCTCGCGGATGTCGCGGACGAACATGTCGACCATCAGCTCCGGGCCGCCGAAATCCGATCCGGGGCCCCGGTAGTGGAAGAAGTGCGGGATCTCGTCGAACGTGTAGAGCCCGGTGGCCGCGACGATGTGGATGTCGACCTCGGCGTTGATCCGCTGCACCCGCGGCAGGTAGCGCCCCAGCCCGACGACGGTGGGGTCGACGATCGTGTCGACCCCGAGCTCGGTGAGCGCCCGCAGCTTGGCGATCGCGTCGGCGACCCGCTCCTCCTCGTCCCACCACTGGTCGCCGTAGTTCTGCATCACGTCGGGCGTCAGCACGAACACGTGCTCGTGCATCAACGTCACGCCCAGGTCGTCGACCGGGACCGGACCGCGCACCGTCTCCACCGCCGCCATCGGCGCCTCCTCCTCGAGGTCGAGATCTTCCGATCGTGCTTCCGATCCCGTTGTGCGGTCAAGCGTCGGGCGACCGGCAGCGGGATGCGTGCCACACCCCGCTGCGTCGGCGGGAGCGGCCGCGTATGGTCGTCGGCGACCCGCGGGAGCCCACGTTCCGAGGCTGAGAGGGCGGCAGGACCGGCCGTCGACCGTTCGCACCTGACCCGGTTAGTACCGGCGTAGGGAGGAACGTCGTGATCGACGTACGCAGAACCCGGATCGTCATGGCGCTGCTCGCCGTCGTGGCCGTGCTGCTGGCCGGCTGCTCGAGCGGCGGGGCCGCGGAGGGCGGCCGGCAGACCATCCGCATCGCGCTGGACTGGACCCCCAACACCAACCACACCGGCCTCTACGTGGCGCAGCAGGAGGGGTACTTCCGCGACGCCGGGCTGGACGTGCAGTTCCTGCCGTACAACAACACCTCGCCCGACACGCTGGTGTCGTCCGGGGCGGCCGAGTTCGGGATCAGCTTCCAGGACTCGTTCACGTTCTCGAAGGCGGCCGGTGCCGACATCACCTCGGTGATGGCGATCCTGCAGCACTGGGCCACCGAGATCGCCGTCCGGGCCGACCGGGACGACATCACCTCGCCCGCCGACCTCGACGGGATGACCTACGGCGGGTTCGGTTCCGCCTACGAGGTGCCCAAGATGCGGGCGGTGATCCAGGCCGCCGGTGGCACCGGAGAGTTCGAGACGGTGGTGCTCGGCACCGCGGCCTACGAGGCGCTCTACGCGGGCGAGGTCGACTTCACGGAGCCGTTCGTGGCCTGGGAGGGGATCGAGGCGCAGCTGCGCGGGCAGCCGCTGAAGACGTTCGCCTACTCCGACTACGGCTTCCCGGACGCCTACAACGTCCTGCTCATCGGCAACACGCCCTGGCTGGAGGCCAACCCGGAGGCGGCGGCGGCGTTCGTGCAGGCCGCGCAGCGCGGCTACCAGCTCGCCGCCGACGACCCCGCCCGCGGCGCGGAGCTGCTGATGGCCGCGAACCCGGGTGCGTTCGCCGAGCCCGAGCTCGTCCGGCGCAGCCAGGAGATGCTCAGCGCGGAGTTCCTGCGCGACGAGTCCGGCGCGGTCGGACCGCAGACGCTCGAGAAGTGGGCGGGCTACTCGGGGTGGGTGTTCGACTCCGGGGTGCTGACCGGCCCCGACGGGGCGCCGCTCGCGCAGCGCCCCGACTTCTCCACCTGGTTCACCAACGAGTACCTGGGGACGCCCTGAGCATGTCGACCGGGCGCATGACGACCGGCAGCGGGCAGCGGACCCGGACGCACGAATCGCCCGACTCGCGCGCACCCGGACGCCGACTCGCGCGCCCGGATCGGCCGACTCGCGCGCACGGATCGCCCGACTCGCGGGTGTGGTCGCGGGTGCTGCCGCCGCTGGTCCTCGTCGCGGTCGGGCTCGTGGTGTGGCAGTGGTACGTCACGGCCGCAGACGTCCGGCCGCAGGTACTGCCCTCGCCGCTGCGCGTGGTGCAGCAGGGCTGGGCGTACCGCGAGCAGATCTGGATGCACACCGTGCCGACCGTGCAGGTCACGGCCGTCGGGTTCACGGTGTCGCTCGTGCTGGGCTGGACACTGGCGATCGCGGTGGACTTCTCGCCGTGGCTGCGCCGCGCGCTCACCCCGCTGCTGGTGGCGTCCCAGACGCTGCCGATCATCGCGATCGCCCCGCTGCTGATCATCTGGTTCGGGTTCGGGCTGCTGCCCAAGGTGGTGGTGATCGCGCTGGTGACGTTCTTCCCGATCGCCGTCGGGCTGATCGAGGGGTTCGCCGCCACCGACCGGCAGGCCACCAGCCTCCTGCGCAGCATGGGGGCCTCCCGCTGGCAGCAGTTCCGCTACGTGCGCCTGCCCGGGGCGCTCCCGAGGTTCTTCACCGCACTGCGGATCGGGATCACCTACGCCGTCACCGGCGCGATCTTCGCCGAGTACGTCGGGGCGACGGCGGGGCTGGGGATCTTCATGAGCCTGCAGAAGAACTCGTTCCGCACCGACCTCGTGCTGGCGGCGGTGCTGGTGACCGCGCTGCTGTCGGTGTCGCTGTTCCTGCTGACCTACCTGGTGGAACGACTCGTCATCCCGTGGAACGCGAGGGAGAGCCCACGTGGCTGAGACCAAGCTCGTCGTCGACGACCTGCACAAGGCGTTCCCCGGCCCGCTGCCGGTGCTCGACGGCGTCGCGTTCGACGTCGCACCGGGGGAGTTCGTGTCGGTGGTGGGCCCGAGCGGGTGCGGGAAGTCGACGCTGTTCGACGTGGTCGCGGGGCTGGAGCGGCCGGACGCGGGGCGGGTGTTCGTGGACGGCAGCGACGCCACCGGCCGCACCGACCCGTTCGCCTACATGCCCCAGCAGGACCTGCTGTTCCCGTGGCGGACGGTGCTGGACAACACGACGCTCGGGCTGGAGGTCTCGGGGCTCTCCCGCCGGGCCGCCCGGGAGCGCGCGCGGCCGCTGTTCGCGCCGTTCGGGCTGGCCGGGTTCGAGAGCTCCCGTCCGGCGGAGCTGTCGGGCGGGATGCGGCAGCGGGCGGCGCTGTTGCGCACCGTGGTGCAGGACCGGGCGGTGCTGCTGCTCGACGAGCCGTTCGGCGCCCTCGACTCGCTCACGCGCACCGACATGCAGATGTGGCTCGACGGCGTGCGGGCCCGCTTCGACTGGACCGTCCTGCTGATCACGCACGACATCCGGGAGGCGGTGTACCTGTCCGATCGGGTGATGGTGCTCGGGCCGCGGCCCACCCGCGTGCGCCGCAAGGTGATCGTGGACCTGCCTCGGCCGCGGGAGGTCGGGATGGTCACCTCTCCGGAGTTCGCGGCACTCGAGGAGGAACTGCTCGTGGCTCTGCGGGCCGGTTCCGCCTGATTCTTCCAAAGTGTTTCCGCTCGACCACGCTGCGAATTCTTCCGCTGGTGGAGGCAGTGCGCCGGAGGGCCGCACCGCATTTCCGCGCATTGTGCCGACCGCGCGGGACGGAGTCAGACCGTGGCGCCGGCGGCGATCGCGAACCGGTCCGGGGAGTGTGCGTTGGCCATGTCCTCGTAGAGGGCCACGGTCTCGGGGTGGGGGCGGCCGCGCAGCGCGGCGGAGTCGGCGGCGGCACGCTCGAACGTGGCGACGGCCTCGTGGGCCCGGCCGAGGAGTGCCTGGCAGCCCGCGACGTTCGACCGCAGCGCGATCGTGTGCGGATGCCGGGGGCCGTGCGCCTGCTCGGCGTCGTTCAGGGCGGCCTTGAGCAGCGTCAGGGCGGACTCGACGTCGCCCGCCGCGGCCCGCGCGAGCGCCATCCCCATGCGCGAGGTGAGCGTGTCGGGATGGGCGGGGCCGAGCTTCCTGCGCCGCTCCGCGGTGACCCGTCCGGACAGCGTGAGCGCCTCGTCCACCTTTCCGGCCAGGCGGTATGCGGTGGCGAGGGCGTCACCCGCGGTGAGGGTGCGGGGGTCGTCGTCGCCGAACACCCGGGTGCGCTCGGCGAGGTTGGTGGTCATCAGGTCGACGCCCTCGCGCCACCTGCCGGCCGCCATCACGGCCGCGCCGAGGTTGCCCGCCACCGTGAGGGTGGCGGGGTGGTCGGACCCGAGCGCGCTGCGGCAACCCGCGAGGGCCTGCTCGAGCAGGGGGACCGCCTCGGGTGCCCGGCCGGCCGCGCAGAGCGAAGCGGCGTCGGCGTTGCGTGCGGCGAGCTCGCGGACGTCCTCCCGCGATCGCCGCGCGCCGGAGGTCTCGCGTCGGCTCTCGCTCCGCGACCACCAGGCCATGCTCACCACCCCCGAGTAGCTCCTCGGGAAAATACTGCAACGGGCCATCCCTGGGTGCACCGAGTGGGTGGAATTACGCGGATATCTCGACGGCCCGGCGGGTAGCTATTCAGCAGGGTTCGGCGGCTGGTGGTAGCCATGCCCCGGTGGTGAACAGCTGAGTGAGGACGTCGAAGCTGTCGAGGCCCCACTTGGCGGTGGTGGACAGGTAGGACTGGACGACGGCGA
>NZ_JAHKRK010000096.1 GCF_019396355.1 Pseudonocardia nigra | reverse complement strand
GACCCACGCACCCACCCGGTCATCGTGCGAACGACCCTTTCGCGCAAACCTATTGCGCGAAAGGGCCGTTCGCGCAACGGGATCGGCGTTCACGCGGGGTGGTGCAGCGCCCGCCTCGTCGCCGGGTCGAAGACGTGGGCGCGCCGGGCGTCCACCACCAGCTCGGCGCGCTCCCCGGCGCGCAGGCGGGTGGCGGCGTCGGCCCGCGCGTACAGCCGGGCGCCGTCCGCCTCGCCGGGCAGGTCCACCTCCGCCGTCACCACGGCGTCGTGGCCGGCCGGCTCCACCCGGCGCACCGACACCGGAAGCGTCACCGAGCCGGGGTCGGCGCCGGGCCGGGCCTCCCCGACGTCCTCCGCGCGCAGGCCGAGCAGCACGGTGTCCCCGACCCGGCCGGTGAGCGCGGCGGGCACCGGGCCCCACAGCGGCAGCGTGCGGGCACCGATGCGGAACCCGGCCCCACCCGCCGCCGCCACCAATCGGGCGGGCAGCAGGCCGAGCTCCCGGCCGCCGAGGAAGCCCGCCACGAACGCGTCGACGGGCCGGTCGTACAGCCGCCGCGGCCGGTCGACCTGCACGACCTGCCCGTCGCGCAGCACCGCGATCCGGTCGGCCACCGCCATCGCCTCGACGGGGTCGGCCGCGACGTACAGCGCCCCGACGCCCGCCTCCCGCACCACCGAGACGATGGTGCGGCGGGCCCGCACCCGCTCCACGGCGTCGAGGTGGGCGAGCGGGTCGTCGAACAGGAACGCCGCGGGGGCGCGGACGAGCGCGCGGCCGATCCCGGCGAGGGTGGTCTCCCCCGCCGAGAGCGTCCGCGGCATTCGCTGCAGGAGCCGGCCCAGGCCCAGCCGCCGGCTCCGCTCGGCCACCCGGCGGCCTGCGCCCGGACCCGGCGACGGCGCGGACGCTGCCCGCGTCAGGTTCGCGGCCACGTCCAGGAACGGCAGCAGGGTGGCGGCCCGGAACACCATCCCGAGCTCCCGCTGCGGGGTCGGCACGCGCGTCACGTCGCGACCCGCGACGAGCACCCGCCCGCCCCGCACCGGCTCCAGCCCGGCGACGGCCCGCAGCGCCGTGGTCTTGCCGGAGCCCGACGGCCCGACCACCGCCAGCACCTCGCCGGGCGCGGCCAGCAACGTCACGCCACACAGCGCCGGAGGGCCGCCGCCGAACGTGACGGTGACGTCCTCGAGGCCGGTCGACCGCTCGTCGGCGCCCACGGCCGGGGACGGTAACTCCTGCTTCCGCCCCCTGTCATCCGCGTTGCCGGAGAAGCTCAGCCCGTCGCCACCGGCACCCCGGAGTCCACGGCCGCGTCGAGCACCAGCGCCGCGATCCGCTCGCGGTGTACGGCCGCGCTGCCCAGCAGGGCGGCGTCGGTGACCGCGCGCTTGACGTACAGGTGCGTCGGGTGCTCCCAGGTGAAGCCGATGCCGCCGTGCATCTGCACGGTGTCGAACGCCACCCGCTGGTAGGCCTCCGAGCAGGTGGCCTGGGCGACGCTGACTGCGAGATCCGGATCGTCCGTGCCGTCCTGCAGCGTCCACGCCGCGTGGTACGCGGCGGACCGGGCGTGCTCGACGAGCACCAGCATGTCCGCGCACCGGTGCTTGACGGCCTGGAACGAGCCGATCGGGCGGCCGAACTGCAGGCGCGTGCCCGCGTAGGCGACCGTGGTGTCGAGCAACCGCTGCGCCCCGCCGACCTGTTCCGCCGCCAGCAGTGCCGCGCCCACGCGCAGCGCCGCGGTGATCGCCCGCTCGGCGTCGGCCCCGGCGGCGAGCAGCCGGCCCGGTGTGGCGTCGAACCGGACGGTCGCCTGCCGCCGCGTCCGGTCCAGGGTGGACAGCGGCGTGCGCTCACCGCCCTCGACGGCGTACAGCCCCACGCCGTCGGCGCCCCGGGCCGCCACGAGCAGCACGTCGGCCGCGCCGTCGACCACCTGGCGCACCTCGCCGCTCAGCGCCCCGTCCGACGCCGAGACGGTGACGAGCTCCGGGTCGTACCGCCCGCTGCGGTCGGGGACGGCGAACGCGGCCATGCGGGAGCCCTCGAGCAGGTCGGCGAGCAGCTCGTCCCCACCCAGCTCCACGAGGGCGGGCACCACGAGGCCGACGGTGCCGAACACCGGCCCGGGCAGCAGCGCAGCGCCGAACTCCTCGGCAACCACGGCCTGGTCGACGAGCCCGCCGCCCGCGCCGCCCAGCGCCTCGGGCACCGCGAGGCCGAGGACGCCCAGCTCCCCGCCCAGGCGCGCCCAGACGGCCGGGTCGTGGCCGGGCTCGCCGTCCATGAGCCGCCGGACCGTCGCCTCGTCGGCGAACTCGGCGCAGAACTGCCGCACCCCGCGGCGCAGGTCCTCCTGCTCAGGTGTGAACACGAACTCAGCCACGGGGGATCTCCTTCCACGGCTTGCCGGCGTCGGCGCGCAGGTCGCCGGGCAGGCCGAGCACCCGCTCGCCCAGGATGTTGCGCAGCACCTCGGAGGTTCCCCCTTCGATCGTGTTGGCCCGCGCGCGCAGGAAGCGCTGCTGCACGGGGCCGCGGTAGTCCTCGTCGCGCTGCAGGTCCCGCATGGCGTAGGAGCCGTAGAGCGTGGCCTCCGGCCCGAGCAGCTCCATGCAGAACTCGTAGACGTGCTGGTTCAGCTCCGCCGACACGAGCTTCGCGATCGAGCCCTCCGGCCCCGGGGAGCCGGTGGTGGCGGCGCGGCGCGCGCGCTCGTCGGTGAGCCGCTGCGCCTCCGCGCGTGTCCACAGCGTCGCCAGCCTGTCCCGCAGTGCCGGGGTGTGCCGCTCCGGGTAGCGGGCCCACAGCGCCACCGCGTCGGCGATCGCGCCCGCACCGCGCACCGAGGACGAGCCGCCGATCGCGGTGCGCTCGTTCATCAGGGTGGTCATCGCGACCCGCCAGCCGTTGCCGACCGCGCCGAGCCGGTGCGTGTCGGGGATCCGCGCGTCGTTCAGGTAGACCTCGTTGAACTCGGCCTGCCCGGTCATCTGCCGCAGCGGACGGGTCTCGACGCCCGGCGCCTGCATGTCGAGCACGAAGTAGGTGAGCCCCTTGTGCTTGGGCTGGTCCGGGTCGGTGCGGGCCAGCAGCAACCCGTAGCGGGCCCGGTGCGCGAGGCTCGTCCACACCTTCTGGCCGTTGACGACCCACTCGTCGCCGTCCTGCACGGCGGACGTGGCGAGCCCTGCCAGGTCGGACCCGGCGCCGGGCTCGGAGAACAGCTGGCACCAGATGTGCTCGGTGGTGGCCAGCGGCCGCAGCAGCTCACGGGCCAGCTCCGGCGAGCCGTGCTCGAGCACCGTGGCCGCGGCCATGCCGTGGCCGATCGGGTTGAGGAAGAACGGGTTGACCCCGCCCGCGCCCTGCAGGATCGCGTCGGCCTTCGCCTGCAGGCCCCGGGAGACGCCGAGCCCACCCAGCCCCTCCGGGAAATGCACCCAGGAAAGCCCTGCGTCGAAGCATGCCCCGAGAAACTCACGCACCGGCGTGGTGCGCGGGTCGTGCGCGTCCACCACCTGCTGCGCGGTCTTCTCGACACGTGCGCTGTCGTCCATGACACCTCCGTGACGGTCGGCTCCGACCGTCACCGATCAGGGACCGGACGTCAACGGTTCCGGCGCAACTTCTTGAACGAACGATCAGGACGAGCGGTCGGGCGCTGCGCACAACCGGCGCTCGTAGCAGACCGACAGCGCGGAGCCCACGTACGGGCCGTAGAGCGGGATGCGCCGATAGCCGCACCGCTCGTAGAACGCCGTTGCGTCGGGCTGCGCGGTGCCCGTCTCCAGCCGCAGGTGCGTCCAGCCGCGCTCGGCCGCCTCCGCCTCGAGGGCCGCGAGCAGCGCGGCGGCCACCCCGCCCCGGCGTCGTTCCGGCACCACGTACATCCGCTTGACCTCGCCGAGCCCACCACCCAGCTCGCGCAGGCCGCCGCAGCCGATCGGGCGCCCGTCGGCGTCGCGCGCGAGCAGGAAGACCGCGCTGTCGGCCGCCGTCGGGGCCGGGCCCGGCTCGCTGTCCGGGGTGCCGTAGCGGGCGGCGAGCTCGGCCCGCTGGGCGTCGCGCAGGACGGCGGCGTCGGGGTGGTCGAACGGGACGGTCACGATGGACGGCCGGGTCAGGGGCAGCACGCCCGGGAGGCTACGAAGGTCTCATTGCAGGCGTGTTTCCGCCGCGTTCCAGGCGGCCGAGTCGCCGGCCGGCTCGTAGCGCACCAGCTCCTGGGTCGCGCGCAGCAACCGGCGCAGGGCGGACAGGTCCCCGCTGACGGCGCCGAGCGCGCGCGCCTGCACCAGCACGTTGCCCAGCGCGGTGGCCTCCACCGGCCCGGCGACGACGGGCAGCCCGCACGCGTCGGCCGTGAGCCGGCAGAGCAGCGCGTTGCGGGCCCCGCCACCGACGACGTGCACCACGTCGACCTCGCGCCCCGACAGCTCCTGCGCCTCCCGCACGGTGCGCCGGTGGGCCAGCGCGAGGCTGTCGAGGATGCAGCGGACCATGGCGGGGCGGCTCGCCGGGGCGGCCTGGCCGAGGCGCTCGCAGGCCGCGGAGATTCGGCCGGACATCCCGCCGGGGGCCAGGAACTCCGGGTCGGAGGCGTCGACGACCGCGGCGAGCGCCGGTTCCCGCACCGCCTGCTCCAGCAGGCCGCTCAGGTCGGGGTCGCCCCACTCCCGCAGGCACTCCTGCAGCAGCCACAGCCCCATGACGTTGCGCAGGTAGCGGACCGTCCCGTCGACGCCCAGCTCGTTGGAGAAGTTCGCCGCCCGGCCGGCCTCGGTGAGCACCGGGGCGTCCAGCTCGACCCCGACCAGCGACCACGTGCCGCAGGAGATGTAGGCGAACGGCTCGTCGGCGGCCGGGACCCCCACCACGGCGGACGCGGTGTCGTGCGAGCCCACCGCGACCAGCGGGACCGGGCCGGTCAGCCCGGTCTCGGCGAGCACGTGCGGCGCCAGCTCGGCGATCCGCTCCCCCGGCTCGACGAGCGGGGCGAACAGGCGCTCGTCAATCCCGGCGCGGGCCATCACGTCGGCCGCCCAGTCGCGCTTGCCGACGTCGAGCAGCCCGGTGGTGGACGCGTTGGTGACCTCGGCGCGCCGGGCCCCGGTGAGCCAGTGGCCGAGCAGGTCCGGTACCAGCAGCAGGTCGCGGGCCGCCGCGAGCTGCGGAGTGCCCGCCGCGGCCACGAGCTGGTAGATCGTGTTGAACGGCAGCACCTGCACGCCCGTGGTGGCGTACAGCTCCGCGGCCGGGATCGTGGTGTGCAGCCGGTCGGCCACCCCGTCGGTGCGGGCGTCGCGGTAGTGCACCGGGTTGCCCAGCAGGGCGCCGGTGGCGTCGAGCAGGCCGTGGTCGACCGCCCACGAGTCGATCCCGACCGCGTCGACCTGCCCCGCGGCGCGCAGCCCGCCCAGGATCGCGCGGTACAGCGCGAGGACGTCCCAGTACAGGGTGTCGCCCAGCCGCACCGGACCGTTGGGGAACCGCGCGACCTCGGTGAGGTCGAGCCGGTCGGGGCCGACGTCGGCCAGCATCACCCGGCCGCTCGACGCCCCGAGGTCGACGGCCGCGACCCGGACGTCCGTCATACCCGCACCTCGACGAACTCCAGGTCCAGCAGCTCGGCCACGGCGCGCAGCTCGCCGGCCCGGTGCCCGGTGCCCAGCGCCCAGTGGTGGTCGACGCCGGAGGCGCTCCAGGCGTCGGTCCACTCGCCCGGGTCGCAGCCGAAGTCCACGCGCGAGGTGGTGTTGCCGATCCGCAGCAGCGGACCGGGCACGACGGTGCCTTCGGCGGCGACCATGACGTAGCGGCCGTCGCGGCGCTGCCCGATCCCGAACGTGGTGACCGGTCCGGGTGTCACGTCGAACTCCACGGACACGCCCCAGCCGCGCTTGCCGTGGTAGACGCCCAGGCCGCGCAGCAGCGGCTTCCGCGAGCTGATCGCCAGGTGCGCCGGGCCGTCGTGGCCCATCTCGACCACGTCGTCGACGAAGTTGAGCGCCTGCAGCTCGGTGAACGACCCGCCCGCGCCGAGCCGGTCCATGACCAGCATGGCGATGGAGTTGCGCAGCTCGTACTCGCCCGCCGCCGGCACGCCGCGGGCGGTGAGCAGCGAGGCGCCGAGGATCATGCCGGCGCCGAGCTTCTCGTGCTGCTCGCCGTTGAGCCCGCGGTGGTAGTACGCGAGCGAGTCGAGCGCGAAGTCGTCGACGAGCCGGTCCAGCCCGACCGACACCCGCGCGCCCCAGGCGAGGTCGTCGGGGTTCACGGTCGTGTCTGGCTCGAACACCTCCGTCGCGAGGTCGACCCGTTCGGCGACCTGCGCGTCGGTGACGTCCTCGACCCGCACCCGCAGGTCGTCGAACTCCAGCACCTCGACGTGCCCGCCCAGCTGGGCCGTCACGCTCGTCAGGTCGGTGGAGACGTCGAGCATGCCCGGGTAGAGGTGGCCCATCAGGCCGTGGCGGCCGTGCCGCAGCGTGCCGCGCACCCCGGCGGCCTTCACCCAGCGGGCGATCCGCGCCCACGCCCGCTCGTCCTCGAGGTACCCGGACACCGACCGGAACTCCACACCGGCGCGCTCGAACGCGTTGGCCATCTCCGGCAGCGGGCAGGCCCCGCAGTAGGCCAGCCACGCGCCGGTGTCGAACGTGTCGTGGTCCATCTTCTCGGTGGGCTGCAGGTTGATCAGCAGCACCGGGGCCCCACTGCGCTGCGCCACCGGCACCAGCATCGACGCCGTCATGTACGTCGTGAGGAAGCCGACGATCAGGTCGCAGCCCGCCACCCGCAGCTTCTCCGCGGCGACCGCGCCCTCGGGGGCGTCGGAGATGAACCCGACGTCCACCACGTCGATGTCCCCGATCCGCCGCAACCGCTCGCCCATCCGCGCCGCCGAGCGCTGCAGCTGCGGGAGCAGGTCGGGGAACTGCGGCCAGTAGGCCCCCAGCCCGCCGGCCACGAGCCCCACCGTCGTCCGTCGCGGGGTGACCCGCGGCAGGAGCGCCGTTGCCTTCTCGTCGTCCACGAGGGTCACGTGTCCTCCGATCGGAGTTGCAGCAAGGTGGCTTTACTGCAGCAAGACGGCAGTAAAGCCACCTTGCTGCGGTTTTCGGGCGGGGCTGGGCTAGCGCAGGAAGGCCGCGGCCACGCCGGCGTCCACCGGGACGTGCAGGCCGGTGGTGTGGGTCAGGTCGCCGCCGGTCAGCGCGAACACCGCCGCGGCGACGTGCTCGGGCAGCACCTCGCGCTTGAGGAGGGTGCGCTGGGCGTAGAACTTGCCCAGCTCCTCCTCCGGCACCCCGTAGACGGCGGCGCGCTGGGCGCCCCACCCGCCCGCGAAGATCCCCGAGCCCCGCACCACGCCGTCCGGGTTCACGCCGTTGACCTTGATGCCGTGCTCGCCCAGCTCCGCGGCGAGCAGCCGCACCTGGTGGGCCTGGTCGGCCTTCGCCGCGCCGTACGCCACATTGTTCGGACCGGCGAACACGCCGTTCTTGCTCGCGATGTAGACGATGTCGCCACCCATGCCCTGGGCGATCATCGCCTTCGCCGCGGCCCGGGCGACGAGGAACGAGCCCTTGGCCATCACGTCGTGCTGGATGTCCCAGTCGGCCTCGGTGGTCTCCAGCAGCGGCTTGGAGATCGACAGGCCGGCGTTGTTGACCACCAGGTCGACCCCGCCGAACGCGAGCGCCGCCGCGTCGACGGCCGCGGCCACCGCGTCGGCGTCGGTGACGTCGACGGTCACCGGCACGGCAACGTCGGCCGTGCCCAGCTCCGCCGCCACGGCCGCGGCCGCGTCGGCGTCCCGGTCGGCGACGACGACGCAGGCACCCTCGGCGGCCAGCCGGGCCGCGATGGCCTTGCCGATGCCGGACCCGCCGCCGGTGACGAACGCGACCCGGGTGGCGAGCGCCTTGGGCTTCGGCATCCGCTGGAGCTTGGCCTCCTCGAGGGCCCAGTACTCGATGCGGAACTTCTCCGACTCCGGGATCGGCGCGTAGCTCGACACGGCCTCGGCACCGCGCATCACGTTGATCGCGTTGACGTAGAACTCCCCCGCCACACGCGCGGTCTGCTTGTTGGCGCCGAAGCTGAACATGCCCACACCCGGGACGAGCACGATCGCCGGGTCCGCCCCGCGCATCGGCGGGCTGTCGGGCGTGGCGTGCCGCTCGTAGTAGGCGCGGTAGTCCTCACGGTAGGTCGCGTGCAGCTCCTTCAGCCGCGCGACGACGTCCTCGACCGGAGCGTTCGCCGGCAGGTCGACCACCAGCGGCGCGACCTTGGTGCGCAGGAAGTGGTCGGGGCAGGAGGTGCCCAGCGCGGCGAGCGGGGCGAGCTTCTCCCGGGACAGGAAGTCCAGCACCACGTCCGAGTCGGTGAAGTGCCCGACCTGGCACCGGTCGGTGGACGCCAACCCGCGGATCACCGGGGCCAGCACGGCCGCGCGTCCCCGGCGCTCCTCGGCCGGGAGCGGTTCGAAGCCGGGGCGCAGCGGGCCGAACGGCTCCGCCGCACCCCGGGAGTCGATGTAGGCCTGGGCCAGCCGGATGATCTCCAGCGAGTTGCGCTCGCACTCATCGCTGGTGGCGCCCCACGCGGTGATGCCGTGGCCGCCGAGGATCACCCCGATCGCCTGCGGGTTGGCGTCCTTCACCGCGGCGATGTCGAGGCCCAGCTGGAAGCCGGGGCGCCGCCACGGCACCCACAGCACCCGGTCGCCGAAGATCTCCTTGGTGAGCGCCTCGCCGTCGGCGGCCGTGGCGATCGCGATGCCGGCGTCGGGGTGCAGGTGGTCGACGTGGTCGGCCTCCACCAGCCCGTGCATCGCCGTGTCGATCGACGGTGCCGCCCCGCCGCGGCCGTGCAGGCAGAAGTCGAACGCGGCGACCATCTCGTCCTCGCGCTCGACGCCCGGGTAGACGTCCACCAGCGAGCGCATCCGGTCCAGCCGCAGCACCGCCAGGCCCGGCTCCTTGAGCGTGCCGAGGTCGCCGCCGGAGCCCTTCACCCACAGCAGCGGGACCTGCGCGCCAGTGGCCGGGTCGGTGTCGGTGCCCTTCGCGGAGGTGTTGCCCCCCGCGTAGTTCGTGGTGGTCGGGTCGGCGCCGAGCCGGTTGCTCCGGGCGAGCAGCTCGGTGACAGCGGGATGAGTCATGGTCCCTTCCGGGGTGGGGGTGGTTCCGGGGATTGCAGCAAAGCCACTTTCCTGCAATCCGGTTGCGTGAAAGTGGCTTTGCTGCAACCGGGATGGCGGGGTTCGGGGGCGGTTACGCGCCCCAGCCGGCCTGCTGCCCGCCGACGCGCTCGGTCTCGATCTGCTGCTGGTAGCCCGACCGGTGGTAGGCCGCCACCGGGTCGGGATCCAGACCCAGCTCCTCGCGCAGCTCCCGCAGGAGCGGGCGAGCGTCGGTGGAGTAGGCGTCCATCAGCACGGCGTTGGCGCCGAGCACGTCACCGGACCGCTGGGCGGCCGCGAGCGCGTCGGCGTCGACCAGCAGTGCCTTCGCGGTGGCCTCCTGCACGTTCATGACCGACCGGATGATCGCCGGGATCTTCGCCTCGATGTTGTGACACTGGTCGAGCATGAACGCGATCCCCGCCTCGGGCCGCAACGCGTCCGCGGCGACGATCTCGTGCATGATCCGGAACAGCTGGAACGGGTCGGCCGCGCCGACCATGAGGTCGTCGTCGGCGTAGAAGCGCGAGTTGAAGTCGAACGCGCCGAGCTTCCCGGCGCGCAGCAGGAACGCAACGATGAACTCGATGTTCGTGCCGGGCGCGTGGTGCCCGGTGTCGATGCACACCGTGGCCTTGGGGCCCAGCTCGATGCAGTGCGCGAACGACGTGCCCCAGTCGGGCACGTCGGTGGTGTAGAAGGCCGGCTCGAACAGCTTGTACTCCAGCAGCATCCGCTGGTCCGGATTGTTGCGGCCGAGCCGGTCGTAGACCTCGCGCAGGGCCTCGGCGAGCCGGCCCTGGCGCGCCCGGATCGAGTCCTGGCCGGGGTAGTTCGTGCCGTCGGAGAACCACAGCTTCAGGTCGCGCGACCCGGTGGCGTCCATGACGTCGACGCACTCGAGCAGGTGGTCGGTGGCCTTGCGGCGCACCGCCGGGTCCGGGTTGGTGACGGACCCGAGCTTGTAGTCGTCGTCCTGGAAGACGTTGGCGTTGATCGCCCCGATGTCCACGCCGTGGTCGGCGGCGTACTTGGCCAGCGCCGCGTAGTCGTCCACCCGGTCCCACGGGATGTGCAGCGCCACCGTGGGCGCCACCCCGGTGAGCCGGTGCACGACGCCGGCGTCGGCGATCTTCTCCTCCGGCGTGCGCGGCACCCCGGCCTGCGCGAACACCTTGAATCGAGTGCCCGAGTTCGCATAGGCCCACGAGGGGGTCTCGATGCGCTGCTCGCGCAGGGCACTGCGCACCGCGTCGCTCACGGTCGGTTCTCCTTCGTCGTACCGGTGTCACTGCTGACGAGCTGGTCCTCCAGGTGGAAGACCTCGTCGAGGACGAGGAACCCCTCGTCCGGGCGCCGGCCCTTGAGGCCGGCGAAGAACGGGGCCATCTCGGCCTGCCACCGCGCGTTCACCTCGGTGGCGGCCATGGCCCGCTGCGCGGCGTCCAGGTCGTCGCACTCGACGTACCCGACGAGCAGCCCGTCGGCGCGCAGGTGCAGCGAGTAGTTGCGCCAGCCCGTGTCGCGCAGGGCCGCCAGCATGTCCGGCCAGACGGCGCGGTGGCGCTCCCGGTACTCGTCGAGCCGGTCGGGCCGGACCTGGAGGAGGAAGCAGTAGCGCAACGTAGTCCCCCATACGGCAGACGGCGACGACGAGAAATGAAACCTTTCAAGCACCCTAAGCGTTCGCCCGTCGACCGTCAACTGACACCCGAACCCCACGTCGCCGCGGGCAACGAGAAATATCTCAGCTGGAAGGGTCTTGTTCACAGTTTCGACCGTGACTACCCTCTCGTACTTGTTACGTTTCAAGACCGGCGCACTGCCGAGGACGTCGACGACGACGAGGAGAGTTCCATGGCCACACCGGACGCGGTCGGGGTCGCGCCCGACGGGGACGACACGACGATCAGCAAGCAGCAGTGGAAGTGGTCCGTCCTGGCCGCGATGGCCTCCTACCTCGACGCCGGGTCGATCGTGGCCCTCGGCGCCGGCCTCACGCTGTTCCAGAGCGAGCTGGGCCTGTCCAACCTCGGGGTCGGCGCGCTCGCGGCGATCGGGCCGAACGCGATCGGGTGCGCGATCGGCGCGTTCATCGGCGGCCGCCTCGGCGACAAGCTCGGCCGCAAGCGCATCTACAAGTGGGACCTGCTGGTCTACGCCCTCGGCATCCTGCTCATCGCCCTCGCGGTGAACCCCGCGATGCTCTTCGCCGGCACGTTCGTCGTCGGCGTCGCGGTCGGCGCGGACGTGCCCACGTCGCTGGCGCTGGTCGGGGAGTTCGCCCCCGCCAAGGGCCGCGGACGGCTCCTCGGGCTGACCCAGGTGGCGTGGAACCTCGGCCCGGTCGTCGTCCTGGTGCTGGCCCTGGTGCTGAGCCCGATCGGGCTGCTCGGCACACGGATCGTGTTCCTGCACCTGTTCGTGGTCGCACTCGTCACCTGGGCGCTGCGGCGCGGCATGGTGGAGTCGGCGCGCTGGACCGCGGCCGCGAACCGGGCCCGCTCGGCGGGTGAGCAGGTGCGGGAGCTGTTCCGCGGGCACAACCTGCGGGCACTGGTGTGGACCGGCACGATCTACACGTTCTGGGGGCTGGCGGCCGGCACCGCGGGGATCTTCACCCCGTACGTCATCGAGACGCTCGGGGCGGGCACGCAGGCCGCGGGCGTCGCGCTGTCCTGTGCCGGGTTCGCCATCGGCATCGTCGCCACCGTGTTCCTGTTCATGCGGTTGAACGACCGCAGCTACCGCACGCGCAGGACCATGTGGGGCGTCGGCGCGCTGCTGCAGATCGCCGCGTTCGGCATCTACCTCGTGCTGCCGTTCACCGTCCCGGTGGTGATCGCGAACATCGTACTGTTCAGCGTCGGCGGGGCGATGGCCGGGGAGCCGACGTACAAGGTGTTCAGCCAGGAGCTGTTCCCGACCATGCTGCGCGGCACCGCGCAGGGCTTCACGTTCGGCGTGGCCCGCACGCTGCTCGGCGTGTGGAGCTTCTTCGTGCCGGTGCTCGGCGCGGTCGAGATCGGGCCGGTCGCGCTGCTGCTCACCGCGTTCCTCGCCGTGAGCGGGCTCGTCGGCTTCTTCTTCATGCCCGACACCGTGGGCAAGTCGCTGGAGCAGATCGAGAGCGAGCGGGCGGGAGCGCTCGCCGCGGCAGGAGCGCGCCCGTGAGCGAGGACGTCCTGCCGGCCGGGGTCGGCGAGCTGCTCGACCGCTTCACCGATCCCGGCCCGCAGTACGGTCCGCTGCCGATCTGGTGGTGGAGCGGGGCCCGCGTCACCCGGGAGCGGCTGCGCCGGCAGATGGAGCAGCTGATCGCGGGCGGCGTGCGGCAGGCCGTGGTGCTGTGCCTGGCGCCGACCGGACCGATGTTCGGCTCGATGCCCGACGACCCGCCGTTCCTGTCGCCGGAGTGGCTGGAGCTGTTCGACGCCGCGTGCGCCGACGCCGAGGAGCTCGGCTTCTCGATCTGGATGTACGACCAGATCGGCTTCTCCGGCGCGAACCTGCAGGGGCGGCTCATCGCGGCGCACCCGGAGTTCGCCGGGCAGGCCCTGTACCGGACGCAGGGCGAGGGCACCGACGTCACGCTCACCGCGCCCGCCGGGCACACGCCGCTCGCGGCGTACGCCGTTCTCCGTTCCGGCGAGCGGGTGGCCGTCCCGCTCTCGGACGCGACGGCGCGGTGGACGGGCGAATCGGCCCACGTCACCCTCGTGCACTCGGGCACCAGCGGCAGCGGTACGGCTACGACCTGCTGTCGCAGCTGTGGGCGCTGTGGGAGCCGGACGGCTCCGCGGAGGCCGCGCGGGTGCGCCGCGACTACCACGAGCACCGCGCCACGCTCGCCCGCCGCGGCTTCTTCGACCAGCACGACGCCTGGTTCGCCGAGCGCGGGCTCGTGTGCGGCTTCGACCAGGCCTCCCCCGCCCGGGAGGGCGACCCGGTCGGCGGCGTGCACACGTACGGCGACTACCTCGGGCTGCACCGCGGCTACGGTGCCCCGGGCAGCGACCACTGGGGCGATGCGAAGGTCCACAGCTCGCTCGCCCACGCCAACGGCCACGAGCGGACGTGGATCGAGGCGTTCCACTCCTCCGGCTGGGGCGGCACGCTCGAGGAGACCTACGACTGGCTCTCGGCGTTCCTGCGCCGCGGCGCCACGCTCTACGACCCGCACGCCGTCTACTACTCCACGGTGGGGGGCTGGTGGGAGTGGGCGCCGCCGTCGACGTGCTGGCGCCAGCCCTACTGGCCGTCCTACCCCGTGTTCGCCACGGCGGTGGCCCGGCTCTGCGCGGTGCTGACGGCGGGCGAGCACGTCGCCGACGTGCTGCTGCTGTCCCCCACCACCACCGCGCAGGCGCACGTCACGCTCGCGGGCGCGCTGCCGGACGCGGAGCGCGTCAACCGGGTGTTCCGCGAGCTGAACGGCGTGAGCTCGTGGCTCGCGGAGCGCCGCGGCGGCCTCGAGCGGGCCGGGGTCGACCACGACGCCCTCGACGAGGCCACGCTCGCCCGCGGCGAGGTGACGGGTGACGGGCTGCGGGTCGGCGCGGAGACCTACCGCACGGTGGTGCTGCCCGCGACGTCCGCGCTGCACGTCGACGCGGCCCACCTGCTGCTGGGGTTCGCGGCCGCGGGCGGCCGCGTGCTGTGCGCCGACCGGGCACCGGAGCTGTTCCTCGGCGGGGCCGGCGAGGAGGTCGCGCGGGCCTTCGCCGCCGCGGTCGCCGACGGGACGATCGCGGTGCTGCCGGCCGCCGACGTCCCCGCCGCCGTTCGGCGCGGCCCGGTGCGCGTGCACGCCGACGCTCCGTTCGTGCTGCGCCGCCACGGCAGTGCCGAACATGCGGCCCACGTGCTGGCGCTGACCGCGCACGACGAGCGCACCGGCACGGCCGCTCCGATGCTGGACCTGGAGGGCTCCTGGGTCGACAGCGGGTTCACGTGGCAGGGCTACAACGACGAGATGCGCGCCACCGGCTACCGGTTCCGCCCCGTCGGGGACCGGACGGCCCGGGTCCGGGTCGAGGGCCTCGCCGCCCCCCGGGCGCAGAGCTGGTCGCCGGGTACCGGACGTCGTACCGAGCTCGCCGTCACCGCCGAGGGCGACGGCTCCTGGTCGTTCACCGTGCCCTTCGACGACGGCGCGGTCGCACTCGTCGTGCTCGCCGAGGCGCTGCCGGACGCGACGGCGGAGCCGCTCGGTCCGGTGGTCACCGACGTACCGGTCGGGCCGTGGCGCGCGCTGCCGGAGTCCACGCTGGACAACCGGTGGGGCGACCTCGCCGCGGCCGCCCGCCCGGGCGTCCTCCCGATCGAGGCGTGGCGGCTCGAGCACACGACCGGCGACCCCGGGACGTCGGAGTGGAGCCCGGTCACCGCGGGGTTCGGGCCGTTCGCGCTGGTACGGGGCCCGTGGAGCGACGGGGACCCGGAGTGGGAGCCCTCGGAGTGGTCGCTCGCCCGCGGCATCCGCGACGACCCCGCGCACGCCGAGACACTCGGCCCGAAGGGCTACGTCCCGGAGGAGTTCCTGGACCGGCGGCACGTCCGCGCGGGCGAGCGGGTGGCGGTGCGCACGCACCTGACCCTGCCCGACACGTCCGGACAGCAGCTGGCGGTCGGGGCGGGCGCGGCGCGGCGGGTGTGGGTGGACGGCGCCGAGCTGCCCGTCGAGGGGGACGGCCACCAGTCGTTCACCGCGCTCCCCGACGCGCTCGCGGGCCGGGCGGTCGCGGTGGAGATCGAGCTGACCGCCGATCGGGACGGACCGCTGCGGGCGTCCTTCGCGGTGGTCGCCGACCGCGAGGCCTACCGGCGACCGGAGTGGATGCTCCCCGACGGGCCCGTGGTGGTGGGCGAGTCGGCCGACCTCACCCTCGACGTCCCACTGACCGCGCTCCCGGCCGACCCACGGGTGCACGTCGCGTCCGATGGGGCGTGCAGCCTGCTCGTGAACGGGGTGGAGGTCGGCAGGCAAGGCGACTTCAACCCCTACCCCGACCACCGCGAGATCCGGGTGCACACCTACGACCTCGGCCCGCACCTGCGGACCGGGGAGAACGCGATCACGCTGCGCGTCACCAACCAGGGCCTCGACCCGACCGCCGCCACCCTGGACTCGCCCGCCCTGGAGCGCGGCGGGCTCGGTGTGGTTAGCGGCGCCGGGTGGACCGCGCGCCGCGACGGCGCCGAGGTGCCGCTGGTGCTGCGCCGATGGCACGCGCGCGACCCGCGGTTCGTCTGCCTGTACGCGCGACCGCACCCGCTCCCGGGCGCCGCGTGGCTCGACCCGGCGGCGGCCGCGAATGGCGTCGTGCTGCCGGTGGTGCCCGACGTCGATCCCGGCGGGGAACGCACGGAGTGGCTGCGGCTGCTCGTGCCGCCGGGCACGGTGGCGCTGCGGGTGCCGACGCCGTTGGACGTGGTCGCACTGATCGACGGGCAGGAGCTGAAGCCCGCCGACGGGGTGGTCCGGCTGCCCGCGCCCGCCCCTGCGGGCACGACCGCGCTGCTGCGGGTCGCCGCGACCGACGGCCGTCGCGGCGGCGCACTGCTCGACGGCCCGGTGGAGCTGGAGGTCACCGAGGCCGAGGTGCCGCTCGTCCCGTGGGAGGAGCTGGGGCTGCGGGCGCTGGGCGGGCAGGTGACCTACCGGACGACGGTGAGCGTGCCCGCCGTCGACGGGCACCGCACGGTGCTCGACCTCGGCGAGGTGCGCGGCACCGCCGACGTGCGGGTGAACGGGGTGCTCGCCGCGCAGCTCGTGTGGGGCCCGTGGCGCGCGGAGATCACCGAGCAGCTGCGGCCCGGCGACAACGAGATCGAGGTCGTGGTCCGCGGCACCCTGGCCGGCTACCTCGACGACGCCTCCCCCACCACGGGCGTCTACGCCGGGCAGGTCCGCGCGGGCCTCCTCGGCCCGGTCGTGCTCCGCCGCCACGCCACGCGCGAGTCGGGGTCCCCGTGAGCGCGAGTCGGGGCCCACGGGTGCGCGAGTCGGGGCCCACGGGTGCGCGAGTCGGGGTCTCGATGCGAACGGGTGAGGGATCGGACGGCGCTCACGCCGCTGCTCCACGCGCGCACGGCCCGACTCACACGCCCTCACAGCCCGACTCGCACACCCTCACAGCCCGACTCGCCGGGTCGGCGGGGGCCGGTGATCGGCGTGGCGGAGGGGGCGCGGGGTTGCGTGCCGCCCCGGGCAGGAACTGGGGGCGATTAGACTGCGCTACCGCGGCACGTCCGGGTCGCCGCAGGCCAGGTGGCACGGGGAGGCGACGCGCGTGACAGCGGGGACGAGCTCGCGCGGCGCCCCGAGCATGAAGGACGTGGCGCTGCACGCCGGCGTCTCGCTCGGCACCGTCTCCAACGTGATCAACCGGCCGCAGATGGTCAGCGAGCGCACCCGGCTGCGTGTCCAGGCCGCCATCGACGAGCTGGGCTTCGTGCGCAACGAGTCGGCCCGCCAGCTGCGTGGCGGCGGCAGCCGCACGCTCGCCTACGTCGTGCTCGACACGTCCAACCCGTTCTTCACCGACGTCGCGCGCGGTGTGCAGGACGCCGCCGACGACGCCGGCCTCGCGGTGTACCTGTGCAACAGCGGCGAGGACACCGCCCGCGAGGGCTTCTACCTGGACCTGCTCGAGCAGCAGCGGGTGGAGGGCGTGCTGATCACGCCCGTCGACGCCTCCGACCCGCGGATCACCGCGCTCGCCGCGCGCGGCACGCCCGTCGTGGTCGTCGACCGCGGGGCCGGGCCCGGGCGCTGCTCCGTCGCCGTCAACGACGTGCTCGGCGGCGACCTCGCCGTCACGCACCTGCTCGAGACCGGGCACCGGCGCATCGCGTTCGTCGGCGGCCCACGGGCGATCGGACAGGTCGCCGACCGCATCAGCGGCGCCGAGCTGGCGGTCGAGCGGGCGGGCGAGGGCGAGCTGACGATCCTGGAGACCGCGGCGCTGAACGTCGCCGAGGGCCGCCGCGCCGGCGAACGGCTCGCCGGCCTCCCCGCCGCGCGCCGCCCCACCGCGGCGTTCTGCGCCAACGACCTGCTCGCGCTCGGGCTGCTGCAGCAGATGGTCCGCCTCGGCCTGCGGGTGCCCGACGACCTCGCGATCGTCGGCTACGACGACATCGACTTCGCGGAGGCGGCCGCGGTGCCACTCACCTCGGTGAGCCAGCCCCGCCAGCTGCTCGGGCGCACGGCGGCGGAGCTGCTCCTCGCCGAGTCGCGCGACGGCGACCGCCACGAGCACCAGCAGCTCGTGTTCGCCCCGGAGCTCGTGGTCCGGGCCTCCACCCGGCTGCGCCCCACGTGAGCCGCGTTCACTCCACCCCGGAGTCGCGGTAGTAGCCCTCGATGTGGGCGCGGACCTCGCGCTCGGCGTCGTCGGCCCGCCCCTCGCACACCGCGGCGTGGATGCGGCGGTGCTCGGCGCGCAGCCGCCGCGCGACCCCCGGCCAGTCGGTGAGCCGCCGCGCACCGGCGCCGATGTAGTCGCGCACGGCCCCGCGCAGGCTGGTCATCACCGCGGTGACGAGCACGTTCCCGGCGAGCCCGACGAGGGCCGCGTGGAAGTCGCCGTCGAGGTCGAGGAACCGGTCGGGGGCGAGGCCGGGGTCGTCCATCGCGTCGAGCAGCGCCGCCGTCCGCCTCAGCACCTCCCCGTCGGCCCGCGCGCCCGTGCGCACCGCCGCCTCGCGTACCCCCCAGCTCTCCACGAGCAGCCGCAGCTGCACGACGTCGCGCACCGGTACGCCGGTGGTGGCCACGTGCAGCCGCAGCGCCGCACCGAGCCCGGCGGCCGGGTCGGCGATGAGCACCGCGCCCGCCTCGGGCCCGGAGCCGGTGGCGGTGCGGATGACGCCGAGCGCCTCCAGCACCCGGATCGCCTCGCGCACCGACGGGCGTGAGACCCCGAGCTGCTCGGCGAGCACCCGCTCGCCGGGCAGCCGCTCCCCCAGCCGGAGCCGTCCCGCGGCGACGTCACCCTCGATCCGGGCGAGGACGAGCTCGTGGGTGCGCACGAAGCGCAGCCTAATCGGGAGTGGTCGGACCACAGGGGCCTATGCTGTGGCCTGACCACAGGAGGCGACATGCGGATCGCGCTGTTCGTGACCTGCCTGGGGGACGCGCTGTACCCCCAGGTCGGCCAGGCCACGGTCGCGCTGCTGGAGAGGCTGGGCCACGAGGTCGTGTTCCCCGCCGGGCAGACGTGCTGCGGGCAGATGCACGTGAACACCGGCTACCAGCGCGAGGCGGTGCCGCTGGTGCGTCATCACGTCGAGACGTTCGAGCCCTACGACGTCGTCGTCGCGCCGTCCGGCTCGTGCGTGGGCTCGGTCCGCCACCAGCACGCCATGATCGCATCCAAGGCGGGCGACGAGGCGCTGGCCGGCCGCGCGACGGCGGTGGCTGAGCGCACCTTCGAGCTGTCGGAGCTGCTGGTGGGCGTGCTCGGTGTGGAGGATGTCGGCGCCTACTACCCGCACCGCGTCACCTACCACCCCACCTGCCACTCGCTGCGGATGCTGCGCGTGGACGACAAGCCGCTGCGGCTGCTGCGCCACGTCCGCGGCATGACGCTGCTCGAGCTGCCGGAGGCCGAGCAGTGCTGCGGCTTCGGCGGCACGTTCGCGCTGAAGAATGCCGACACCTCCACCGCGATGCTGGCCGACAAGATGAAGAACGTGCTGGCCACCGGCGCAGAGGTCGCGACGGCGGGCGACGCGTCCTGCCTGATGCACATCGGCGGCGGCCTGTCCCGCCTGCGGACCGGCACCCGCACCGTCCACCTCGCGGAGATCCTGGCAGGCACGGAATGACCCGCCCGGATTGCAGCAAAGCCACTTTCACGCAACCCCGTGGCATGAAAGTGGCTTTGCTGCAACGAGGGCGGCCGGCACAACGCACGGGAGACCAGCTGTGAGCACCTTCCTCGGCGTCCCGGCCCCGCGCGGTGTCGGGCACCTGCGCGGTGAGCAGTCCTTCCCCGACGCCGCCCGCCCGGCGCTGGCCGACTCGCAGCTGCGCCGCAACCTCGGCCACGCCACGCGCACGATCCGCGACAAGCGCGCCCGGGTCGTCGGCGAGCTCGACGACTGGGAGGAGCTGCGCCGCGCGGGCGAGGCCCTCAAGGCCGCCACGATGGCGCGCCTGGACGAACACCTGGAACGCCTGGAGCGGGAGGTCACCGCCCGCGGCGGCACCGTGCACTGGGCCCGCGACGCGTACGAGGCCAACGCGATCGTCACCCGACTGGTGCGGGAGACCGGCGAGACCGAGGTCGTCAAGGTCAAGTCGATGGCCACGCAGGAGATCGGGCTCAACGAGGCGCTGGAGGCCGCGGGCGTCATGGCGCACGAGACCGACCTCGCCGAGCTGATCGTGCAGCTCGGCGGCGACCTGCCCTCGCACATCCTGGTGCCGGCCATCCACCGCAACCGCGCGGAGATCCGGGAGATCTTCCTGCGCGAGATGCCCGGGGTGGACCCGGAGCTCACCGCGGAGCCGCGGCGGCTCGCGATGGCCGCCCGCGCCCACCTGCGCGAGCGGTTCCTGCGGGCCAAGGTCGCGATCTCCGGCGCGAACTTCGGGGTGGCCGACACCGGCACGCTGCTCGTCGTGGAGTCCGAGGGCAACGGCCGGATGTGCCTGACCCTCCCGGAGACCCTGATCACCGTGATGGGCATCGAGAAGGTCGTGCCGACGTGGCAGGACCTCGAGGTGTTCCTGCAGCTGCTGCCGCGATCGTCCACCGGTGAGCGGATGAACCCCTACACGTCGGCCTGGACCGGGGTGACGCCCGGCGACGGCCCACAGACGTTCCACCTGGTGCTGCTGGACAACGGGCGCACCGCCACCCTCGGCGACGCCGAGGGCCGCACGGCGCTGCACTGCATCAAGTGCTCGGCGTGCATGAACGTCTGCCCGGTCTACGAGCGCACCGGTGGGCACGCGTACGGCTCGGTCTACCCCGGCCCGATCGGCGCGGTGCTGTCCCCGCAGCTCACCGGCGTGGAGGACAACGCCTCGCTGCCCTACGCCTCCAGCCTGTGCGGGGCGTGCTTCGACGCGTGCCCCGTGCGCATCGACATCCCGTCCCTGCTCGTGCGGCTGCGGGCGCAGCACGTCGACGCGCAGCGGGCCCGCCGGGTGCCCACCGCCGAGGCCGTGGCGATGGCGGCCGCGTCCTGGGTGATGTCCTCCCCGTCCCGGTTCGCCGCGGCGGAGAAGGCGTCGCGGGCCGGGCGGCTGCTCGGCCGGGCGGGCCGGATCTCGACGCTGCCGCCGCCGATGTCGGCCTGGACGGCGAGCCGGGACGCGCCGCAGCCGCCGAAGGAGACGTTCCGCGAGTGGTGGGCCCGGGAACGAGGGGGAGATCGGTGAGCGAGCGTGCGAGCGGATCGTCGGCCCAGCGTGCTCGCGAGGACGTGCTCGGCAGGATCCGGGCCGCCAACGCGGCGGCCGGGTCTCCCCCGCCGCCCGCGGTCCCGCGCGACTACCGCACCGCGGGCACGCTGGAGCGCGGGCCGCTGCTCGACCTGCTGCGCGACCGGCTCGTCGACTACCAGGCCACCGTGCTCGACGCCCGGGCCGACGACACGGCCCCGGACGGCGTCGCCGAGGCGATCCGCGGCGCGCTGGCCGAGGTGGACGGGCCGGTGGTCGTCCCGCCGGGCCTGCCCGACGGCTGGGTGCCGGACGGGACCGCCGACGACGGGCAGCTGTCCGCGGACGAGCTCGACGGGTACGCGGCCGTCGTCACCGCCTGCGCGGGCGCGTGCGCCGAGACCGGCACGATCGCCCTCGACGGCTCCCCCGACCAGGGTCGGCGCGCGATCACGCTCGTGCCGGACGTGCACGTGTGCGTCGTCCGGGCCGAGCAGGTCGTCCAGACGGTCCCGGAGCTGCTCGCGCGGCTGGAGCCGACCCGGCCCACCACGTTCGTCAGCGGGCCGTCGGCCACGAGCGACATCGAGCTGCAGCGCGTGGAGGGCGTGCACGGGCCGCGCACGCTGGTCGTGGTGCTGGTGGCCTGACCGGCCGTCGTGACGTCGCTCCCTTGTCACCCGAAGGGGTGCCGCGGACGGGGGTGCGCTGGCTACGGTCGGGGCGCTCCCCGTCCCCCGGAAGGACCGCCATGTCGACCTGCCCCGATCCGGCGCGCTCCCCGTCCCCGATCGACGCGTTGGTGCAGTGGCGCTCGGACCGCTGCCTCGCGCGGCTGCACGACGAGCTCGGCGCGCCGGGGCTGGCCGCGGCGGCGACCCTGCCGGGTCTGTCGGCGGCGGTCGACCAGCACGCGGCCGCCGTGCGCGACATCCTGCGCTGGGGCGTGGACGGGTCCGGGCGCGCCGGGTCGGCGGTGCTGCTCGCCGGCTACGCCCGCGGCCTGCTTGCCCGCGCGGGCACCGACACCCGTGCGATGGGCGAGCGCGTCGGGACCCGCTGGGAGGACGCCGACTGGCTGGTGCTGCGGCTGCTCGCGGTCTGTGCGCTCGCCGCCGGCACTCTGTTCTCCACGTTCCCCGAGCTCGACGGGGTCGCCTGACGCACGACGGGGGCCGGCGCCGGCCCCGTCGAGGGGCGGCACCGGCCCGCGTGCGTGCGGCTACGACCGCGGCGGCTCCTGCGCGCGCTGCGTCGGCGTGCCGGCACCGACCTGCTCCGCCGGTGCGGCAGCGCCCGTCGCGGTACCCGTGGTCGTCCCGGTGGCCGCCGTGGCGTGCCTGCCGGCGTCCTCGTGGCCGCGCTGGTAGGCCTCGGCGTGCGCCTTGGCCTGCGGCGCCTCCTCCTCCGCGCGGGACAGCCAGCGCTCCCACCGCTGCTGCATCGGGCGGATCAGACCGCCGCCGACCCCGACGACGAGGATCCCGCCGATCGTCGCCAGCACCGTGACCAGCACGGGGAGCGTCACCGCGATCGCGACGCCGATCTGGGACAGCGCGGCGATCACGCCCAGCCCGATGATGAACACCGAGGCGACGGTGGCCACCATCCGTCCGTAGGACAGCCCCCCGAGCGCGCCGGAGATCAGATCCTTCACGGCGGAGGCGATGGCCGAGGCGACCACCACGATGACGATCGCGACCGCCAGCTTGGGCAGGAACGCGACGATCCCGGCGAGCAGGGCGCTGATCGGGTTGTCGCCGAAGGCGCCGAACGCCAGCTGCAGGGTGAGCAGCAGCACTGCGTAGTACACGAGCATCGCGATCAGGTCGCTGGCGTCGTACTTCGACCGCGCCAGCGCCTGGCCGATCCCGCCGCGCTCCACGGCGCGGTCGAACCCGACGCGCTCCAGCACCGCGTTCGTCACCTTCCGCAGCGCCTTCGCGATCAGCCAGCCGATCAGCAGGATGACCAGGAACAACAGCAACTTCGGCACGAACGTCGCGACGACGCTCATCCCGTCGCGCAACGCCGCCATGAGGCTGTCGAGCATCTCCCTCACCTTTCCCGGTTGCGCCCCGCCGGCGGCTTCGTCGTCGACGGGGTCAGCGCGCGGGTACCCGGGGGATCGGCGAAGTGATCACGCAGTGCCCCGTCCGGGGGACGACCGGTGGACCGGCAGGGCCGCCGTGCTGGCAGCCTGACGCTTATGAGCAGTGATCACCCGGCCCATGGGCTGGTGCCCCGGCCCCGCGCGGTGCAGCCGCGCGCCGGGCACGTCGACCTGCCCGACGGCGCCGTCGTCGTCGCCCATCCCGACCTGCGCGCCGCCGCCCGCTGGTGGCGCCGGACCTGCGAGGACGCCTTCGGCGTGGCGTGGGACGAGCGAGGCCCGGACACGTCCGGCGCCGTGGCGTTCGCCCTCGACGCCGACCTGCCCGCCGGCGGGTACGCGCTCGACGTCGGCGACGGGCGCGTCGACGTCCGGGCACCCGACGCGGCAGGCGCGCATGCCGCGGCGCAGACGCTGCGCCAGCTGCTCGGCCCGGCTGCGTTCCGCCGCGCCGGCACCGGTCCCGTCCGGGTCCCGTGCGTGACGATCTCCGACGCCCCGCGGTGCGGCTGGCGCGGCGTGCTGCTCGACGTCGCGCGGCACTTCCTGCCGAAGGACGGCGTGCTGCGGATGGTCGACCTGGCCGCGGCGCACAAGCTCAACGTGCTGCAGCTGCACCTGACCGACGACCAGGGCTGGCGGGTCGAGATCCGCTCCCGGCCCCGGCTCACCGAGGTCGGGGCCTGGCGGACCGGGTCCCAGCGGGGCGCGCTGCGCGACACCCCGGCTGACGCGACCCCGCACGGCGGCTACTACACGCAGGACGACCTGCGCGAGATCGTCGCGTACGCGGCGGCGCGCGGCGTCACCGTGGTGCCGGAGATCGACCTCCCCGGACACTCCCAGGCCGCTATCGCCGCCTACCCCGAGCTCGGCATGCCCGGTACAGCGGGCGCCGTCGGCACCGCGTGGGGCATCACCGACGGGGTGGTGCGCCCGACCGGGGCGACGGTGGAGTTCTTCACCGACGTCCTCGACGAGGTGCTGGAGGTGTTCGACGCCCCCGTGATCCACCTCGGCGGCGACGAGGTCCCCACCACCGCGTGGCGCGACGACGGCGAGCTCGTCGCCCACGCCGCGGAGCTGGGCCTGTCCTCCGTCGACGGCCTGCACAGCTGGTTCGTCGCCCGGCTGGCCGCGCACCTGTCCGCCCGCGGGCGGCGAGCCGCCGTCTGGGACGAGGCATTGGGCCCCGATCTGCCCGCGGCCGCCGTCGTCATGTCCTGGCGCGGCGTCGCCCAGGGCGCGCAGGCCATCGCGGGCGGCTGGGACGTCGTCATGGCTCCCGAGCAGTTCGTCTACCTCGACCACCGGGCGGCCGACGGGCCCGACGAGCCGGTGCCCGTCGGGTTCGTGCGCACCGTCGACGACGTGTACGGCTTCGACGTCAGCCCGCCCCCGGTGCGCACCGCGCTGGACGCCTCCGCCCCTGGCAGGCTCCTGGGCGCGCAGGCCGCCCTGTGGACCGAGCACCTCGACTCCGGCCGGCGCGTCGACTACGCCGCGTTCCCGCGGCTCGCCGCGTTCGCCGAGGCCGTGTGGAGCGACGAGGCACAGCGCGACCTCGCCGACTTCCGCCGCCGGCTCACCACCCACCACCTGCCCCGCCTCGACGCGGCGGGCGTCGAGTACCGGCCCGAGACCGGGCCGCAGCCCTGGCAGCGCCGCCCCGGCGTCCCCGGCCGCCCCCGCGACCTCGCCGAGGAGTGGGCCGAGGGCGGCTGGGCCGGGATGGGCGGGTGGCGGGAGCCGTAGCCGGCCCGACCGGCGCCCGTGGCGGGCCCGCCCCCTTGCAGCAAAGCCACTTTGCTGCAACGGGGTTGCGTGAAAGTGGCTTTGCTGCAATCCGTCGCCCGCCCGCCCGCCCGCTCCGCGTTGACGGCTCGCTCCGCGATCTTCGCTCAGCGTCGTCACAGCCACCCGCTCCTACCGTCGGACCGGTACGTCGACGAGAGGGGAGCAATGCGGAAGCGATCCGACCGGTTGGGGCGACACCGCGGGGTCCGCGGGCTGTTGTGGAGCGCGATCGCGCGCGTCACCGCCGTCGGTGTCGTCACCGCCTGCTCCACCACCCCCGAGCCGGGCACGGCGCGCCCCGTCACCCCGCCGTCCGGCGACGGCTCCGTGGCCGAGGGGCTGGGGCTGTCGGTCTCCGAGGACGGCCGCCGCCTCGTGGGCGCCGCAGGTGAGCCCTTTTTCTGGCTCGGCGACACCGCATGGAGCATGCCGGTCAACCTCGACCGCGAGGAGGTCGCCACCTACCTCGACAAGCGGGTCGAGCAGGGCTACAACGTCATCCAGACCGTGGCGATCTTCCCGCACGCCGGCGGTCCCGGGCCCAACCGGTACGGCGACGACCCCTACGACGGAGAGCTCGGCAACCTCGTCGTCACCGAGGGCTCCGACCCCGGCGACGACGCCCAGTACGACTACTGGGACCACCTCGACCACATCATCGCCGAGGCCGCCGCCCGCGGCCTGCGGGTCGCGCTGTTCCCCGCGTGGGGCGACGCGCAGGTCGGCGACCTGCTCACCGAGGACAACGCCGCCGCCTACGGGGAGTTCCTCGGCGCCCGCTACGGCGAGGACGTGATCTGGGTGATGGGCGGCGACGAGTCCGCCGACGGCGTCGAGGACGTCTGGCGGGAGCTCGCCAAGGGCGTCGCGACCGGGGCCACCGGGAGCGAGGACTACTCGACCACGCTGATGACCTACCACCCGATCGGCGACCGCAGCTCCGCCGAGTGGTTCCACGACGACGAGTGGCTGGACTTCAACATGGTCCAGGGCGGGCACTGCCTGCGCTACGACGTGCGGCAGGAGATCGTCGACGACACCTACGGGGAGGACCCGGTCAAGCCGTTCCTCGACGGCGAGCCCATCTACGAGGAGCACCCCTACTGCTGGGAGCCCGAGGACGGCTACTCCACCGCGCAGGACGTGCGCCGCGACGCCTACTGGTCGGTGTTCGCCGGCGCGCTCGGCCACACCTACGGCCATCACAGCGTCTGGCAGTTCACCTCCGACGACCGGCCCGCCGTGCTCGACGCCCGGATGGACTGGATGTCGGCGCTTGACGACGAGGAGCCTGGCAGATGCAGCACCTGAAGGCGCTGATGGAGTCGCGGCCGTGGTGGACCGGCGTGCCCGACGACGAGGTCGTCACCTCCGACATCGGCGAGGGCCCGTCGCGGCTGCAGGCCACGCGCGCCGAGGACGGCTCCTACCTGATGGTCTACTCGCCGGACGGGGCGCCGTTCGAGGCCGACCTGTCGGTGCTCGCCGGCGACGAGGCCCGCACCTGGTGGTTCGACCCGCGCACGGGTGAGGCCACCGACGCCGGCACGGTGCCCGCCACCGGCACCTCGTTCACACCCCCGTCGCAGGACGACTGGGTGCTCGTCGCCGACGACGCCTCCCGGGGCTTCGAGGCCCCCGGCTCGGCCCCGCTGTCGGGCGACTGACGCAGGTACCGGTAGTTCGGGGCCGCAGTCGCATGGCGTGCACCACCGTGACGGGCTCACCCGGTGCGACCACGACCTCCAGCAGGTCACGCTTCCGGGTGAGTCCGATGTGCAGCACGACGTCACCCTGGGTGATGCTGCGGACCGGCTCGCGGAGCACCCGCCGGATGTCGTCGGGTGCGACGCCGTGCTTGCGGGCGCTGCTGGTCAATCGCACGCCCTCCAGCGTACGGGCAACGCATCGTCACGGTCCGGGCACCGCTCGTGACATTTCCGCGAATTCCGGGAAAGTGTCCCGCCGGGGTAGCTATTCAGTACGTCCGGAGCTGTTGGTGACGTGATCGGGCCCGGCGTGGCGGCTTGATCGTCGGCGTGGTGGCGCGATCATGGACGGATGTCGGACTCGCTGCCGCCGTCCGTGGCGGAGC
>NZ_JAHKRK010000095.1 GCF_019396355.1 Pseudonocardia nigra | reverse complement strand
GGCCGGTGGTGTTCTCGCCGTTCGGTCTGGGCGTGCTCGACCTGGCGGTCGGCAAACACGTCTACGACGAGGTGGCGCGCTCCGGTGAGCTGCACGTCGTCGAGGACTTCTTCCACGAGCTGCGCCGATTCGGATGACCGGCCGAGTGCTCTGCTGCAAATGAGGAGGCCACCGTGCCTGTCATTTCCGTTCCCCAGGAGTTCAACGAGGAGAGGCTCTACGTCGACCTGCATTCGATCTTCGGGCGTCGGCTCTACCTCAAGTGCGAGGGCTTCAACTTCGCCGGCTCCATCAAGCTGAAGGCCGCGACCGAGATGGTGGAGGCCGCCGAGCGGGACGGGGTCCTCACACCGGGGTCGGTCCTGGTCGAGTCCTCGTCCGGGAACCTGGGCGTGGCACTCAGCATGATCGCCGCGAGCAAGGGCTACCGGTTCCTGTGCATCACCGACTCCCGCTGCAACCTCTCGACGCGGCGGCTGATGGAGGCGCTGGGCAGCCAGGTGCACATCATCGCCGAGCCGGACTCGGTCGGCGGTTTCCTCGGCGCCCGGATCGACTACGTCCGCGCGCTGTGCGCCTCCGACCCCCGCTACGTCTGGCTCAACCAGTACACCAACCCCGGCAACTGGCGTGCCCACCACCGCCGGACAGCGCGGGCGATCGCACGGCAGTTCCCGCGGTTGGACGTGCTGTTCGTCGGGGCGGGCACCACCGGCACCCTCATGGGCTGTGCGCGGTTCTTCCGCGAGTGGCACCGGCCGGTGCGGGTCGTCGCCGTCGACACCGTGGGCTCGGTGAGCTTCGGCGGCCCGCCCGGCCGCCGGATGATCCCCGGGCTGGGGATGGCCGTCCGGCCGCCGCTGCTCGACGAGTCCTACGTCGACGAGGTGGTGTACGTCGAGGAGGCCGACACGATCCGGGCCTGCCACCGCCTCGCCCGGCGCGGGTTCCTGTTCGGAGGCTCCACCGGCACGGTCGTCAGCGGTGCGATGGACTGGCTCTCCCAGCACGACGCGCACGAGCTGACCGCGGTGGCCATCGCCCCCGACCTGGGCGAGCGCTACCTCGACACGCTCTACCAGACCAACTGGCTGGAGGACCTCTACGGCGAGGCCGTGCTCGGCCCCGGCGAGCTGACCTCCGCCGTCCAACCGGCGTGACCCCCACCCGACGCGGTCACCGGGCCGTCCGTGACCGGGTCGGACGAGCGGACGGTCCCCCGACGCCCGCACCGCCGGGGGACCGTCCGCGGCCACGACCATCGAGGAGGCATTCCGTGAGGACGGGACACCGATCTTCCGGCGACGCGACGGCCCCGCCGCCGGGCACGGCGCCGACGCCTCGGAAGGAACGGGTCGTCGGCGTCGACGTCGCCCGCGGGGCCGCGCTGGTCGGCATGATGGCGGCCCACGTGTTCCCGTTCTTCGCCGACGACGGCACCCCGACGGTGTCGACGGCGGTGACGGCCGCACGCTCGGCGGCCACGTTCGTGCTGGTCGCCGGGGTGGGCCTGGCGTTCGTCTCCGGCGGGCGGACGGCGGTGCGGGGGCGCCCGCGCACGGCGGTGTCCGCCGGCATCGCGGTCCGGGCCCTGCTGATCGGGGCGATCGGCCTCGTCCTGGGCTGGCTCTCGGAGCTCAACGGCGTCGCCGGGATCCTGCCGTTCTACGCCCTGCTGTTCCTCCTCGCGATACCGCTGCTGGGCCTGGCGCCCCTCGTGCTGGCCGGGATCGCGGCCGCGGTGATCGCCCTGGGCCCGGTCCTGCTCGTCGCCACCGCCGAGTCCGACCTGCCCCACCTCGACGAGGACGGCGACCCCACCCCGGTCACGCTCGTGCGGGCCCCGCTGGCGCTGCTCGTCCACCTGTCGGTGACCGGCGAGTACCCGGCCGCCGTCTACCTCGCCTACCTGTGCGCCGGGCTCGCCATCGGCCGGCTCGACCTCGGCTCCCGGCGGGTCGCGTGGTGGCTGCTCGGCGCGGGCGCCGCGCTGGCCGTGGCCGCGCGCGCGGTGTCGGCCGCCGTCCTCCACCCGCTCGGCGGGCTCGCCAGGCTGTCGTCCGGGGACGGCTCGGCCGAGGCCGTCCAGGAGCTGCTCTGGGACCCGGAGCGAAGCACGTCCTGGTGGTACCTCGCGATCCCGGCCCCGCACTCCCACACACCGGTCGACGTGGCGCACACGCTCGGCTCGGCCATGGCCGTCCTCGGGGCGGCGCTGCTGCTCAGCCGGCTACCGGCGGTCGCCCGCCTGCTGCGGCCGCTCGCCCTCGCCGGTGCGATGGCGCTCACGCTCTACTCCGCGCACCTGGTCGTCCTCGCCACCGGAGTGCTGGAGGATCACTCGGCGCTGCTGTTCCTGCTGATGGTGGTGGGTGCGCTCGGGTTCGCCGGGCTGTGGTGGCGTCGGTTCGGGCCGGGGCCACTGGAACGGGTCGTCACCGCCGCGTCCGCGCGGGCGCGCCACGCCGCCGCCGGGCGGCTCGCGGGGCGGAGAGGCTGAGCTCAGGTCGCGGCGCCGAACTCCAGGAGCGTCCGCTGGTCCACCACTCACTGCGACCACAGCAGCGCGAGTCCGCAACCGGAGGCGGCGCCTCAGCTCGGCCGCGCTGCGCTCGCGGCCACCGAAGGTCAGCAGCGGCGGCGCGGGCGCACCCGGCGACGATCGTGCCGGCGGACGTACCGGTCAGGGCCGCCAGCTCGGCCGGGCCGCGCCGGCGTCCCCGCCATGGTCGGCCAGGCGCAGGGTCGCGGCCACCGCAACGCCACACTCCGCGCGCTGGCCGACCTGGCCAGGGCGCGGCGGTGCCGGTCACGGGCCTTCTCCTCCGTGCGGGTGCGGAACGACCACGACCTGGTGGTCGTCCTCGTAGATCAAGGCGCCCGGGTCGTCCGATCGCAGCTCGACGCACTCCACGCCGTGCCGTTCGAGTATCGCCAGGTACCCGGGCACGGGGGCCAGGAAGCGGCTCGCCGACGCCCGGAACCAGGAGGTGGCGAAGGGGTTGACCGACCGGTCGTAGACCTCCGGGCTTCGGGCGGTCGGGTAGGGCAGGTACGTGTCTACCAGTCGTTGGTGGTGCGCCAGAACTCGTGGTCGACGGGGGAGAGCACACCTGCCCGGCCGAGCGCGTTGGCGAGTGCGAACACTCCGGAGTGGTGTCCGCGCTCGTTCGGGACCGGGCTCTGGTAGCGGACGTACCGGTGGGCCACGGCGGCGATGGTAGACGCGGCCGCATGCGGACGGTATCAGCGAACGCGCCCGCGCGGGACTCACGAACCCGCCGCCACCCTCGCCCGCGCCGCCGCCACGAACCCGGCGGCGTCGTCGGCATGCAGGCGCACCTCGGTGATCTCCGCCGTCCGGTTCCGGGGGAGCGTGACGGGGAGGGGTCGGGCCAGCGTGACCTCGACCGTGGTCTGGTCGGCGACCACCACGTGCAGGGTGCTGCCGTCGAGCTGCACGCCGCGCCCGTCGCGGGTGCGCCGGACCCGCCGCACGCCGGCCACGGCGTCCCACGGGATGTGCACGTCCAGGCTCACCCCGTTGCGGATCCGCAGCCCCGCCGCTCCGACCACGTGCGGGTGGATCGTGATCGCGGCGAGCATCCCGAGCACCTCCAGCGTGCCCCAGACACCGATGACCAGCAGCACCGGTCGCAGCCACGGCCACGGCACGAGCAGGTCGACGGCCACGACGTCGATCATCGACACGGCGAGCATCACCAGCATCGGGGCCACCTGTGGGCCGCGGTAGGCGAACCCCGTGTCGGCCGGGCCCACGTCCGGGCGGCGCAGCAGCCATCGGGCGAGGCTGCGCCACGTCGCGGCCTCGTACCGTGCGGCGCGGCGGACGAGCGCAGCGCTCATCGCGCGGCCCAGTGCCGGTACACGCGGCGCACGACCTCCGCCTGGGCGGGTGGCAGGTCGCGCAGGAGCGCGGCGGTCAACGGATGGCCCTCCAGGTCGAACGTGGGATCGACCAGGCGGGCGACCGCCGTGGGCACGGAGGCGACGACGTCCCGGGTGAACTCGGCGATCCGCGGGTCGTCGGGCGGCCGGCGGTCAGCTCGTCGAACCGCCGGTACAGCTCGCCGGCCCGGGCGAGCCCAGCGGGGTCCGCCAGCGTGCTCCCGAAGAGTGCGGCGACGGCGCCGTCCCCGCCGCTGCCCTGGTCGAGCAGGGCGAACAACGCGCGATCGAGCCGGGCCGCGGCGCTGTCCGGGAACGCCTCGCCGATCCGCGCGATCAGCTCCGCGGCGGGCGCCGACACCGCGTCGTCGGCACCCAGCGGACCCTCGGCGCCGCGACGCAGCAGCTCGGCCAGCCGCTCCCGCCGCCGCCGGATCTCGGCCTCCTGCCGCGCCAGGTCGGCGTCGAGCTCGGCGAGGATCTCGGGCAGCTCGCGGCCCTCGTCGTCGGCGAGGACGTCGGCGGCCTCGTCCAGGCTCAGGCCCAGCTCGGTCAGGCGCCGGACGCGCGCCAGCCGCAGCACGTCCCGGATGCTGTACGTCCGGTAGCCGTTGGTGCGCCGCGGGGGTTCCGGCAGCAGGCCGATCCGGTGGTAGTGGCGGACGGTGCGGGTGGAGACTCCGACCGCCTCCGCGAGCTCCCCGATGCGCATGTCCCCATCTCAGACCTTGACATTGCGACAAGGTCAAGAGGGCGTGCTTGGGAGGACAAGCTCCGGGCGTCCACCTGGTGGTGCGTGAGCGGTCCCCGCACCCGGCGCACGCCCGGACTACGCTGCCCCGCACATGTCCGCAGGATCGCCCGACACCCGCACCCGGCGCCCCGGTGGGCGCACCGCACGCCTGCGCGCCCTGGTGCTCGACGCCGTGCTGGCGGAGCTGGTCGACCGCGGCTTCGAGGGCCTGACCGTCGACGGCGTCGCGGCCCGGTCGGGCGTGCACCGCACCACGATCTACCGGCGCTGGACCGACATCGCCGGTTTGCTCGTCGACGCGCTGCACGCCGCGGCGGGCGACGACTGGGCGCCGCCCGACACCGGGAGCCTCGAGGCCGACCTCGTCGAGCTGAACCGGCAGGTCCACACCTCGCTCACGGTGCAGCCGTCGGTCGCCGCCGCCGTGATCGCCGCATCCTTCCGCTCGCCGCAGGCGATGGCGGCCCTGCGCGCCTTCTGGTCCGACCGGTACGTGCGCTGCGCGGCGATCGTGGAACGGGCGGTCGAGCGTGGCGAGCTGCCGGCCGGGACGGACCCGACGGCGGTGGTCGTCGCCTCGACCGCGCCGGTCTACCACCACCTCGTCCTGCTCGGGGACGAGATGGGCACGGCGGAGGCCGATGCCTACGCCCGGAGCGCGGCCGCGGCCTACCGCTGATCGACGCGGGGCAGGATCGGCGCATGGAAACTCTCGCGGTCCTCGAGGACTCCGACCCGCCCGTCGTGTTGCGCCGGGCGGAAGCCGCCGACGTCCGCGCGCTGGTCGCGCTGCTCGCCGCCGACCAGCTCGGGGCCGGCCGCGAGGACGATCCGGCCGATCGCGACGCGCTCGCGCCCTACCTGGACGCGTTCGCGGTGATCGACGCGGACCCCGCGCACCTGCTGGTCGTCGCCGCAGGCGGCGACGCGGTGGTGGGCACGCTGCAGCTGTCGTTCATCCCGGGGCTCGCGCGCCGCGGCGCGTGGCGGGCCCAGATCGAGGCGGTGCGGGTCGCCGGCCATCTGCGGGGTCGGGGCCTGGGCGAGTTCATGATCCGGTGGGCGATCGCGGAGGCGGAACGCCGCGGCTGCGCCCTCGTGCAGCTGACCACGGACAAGCGCCGCGCCGACGCGCACCGCTTCTACCGCCGGCTCGGCTTCGTGGCCTCGCACGAGGGGATGAAGCTCGACCTCCGGTGACGCGACCGGCTAGAGCTCGGCCGGACCTTCCTGCGGGGCGAGCCCGATCAGCTCGGCGACCCGGTCCATGACGTCCTGCACGGCGATCGTGTCGGCCAGCGGCATCACGCGGCTCTCCAGCGCCCCGGCGAGCACGCAGTCGGTGACCTCGACCAGCTCGTGCGCGTACCCGCTGCCCACGTGCGGCACGGTGATCTCCTCACCGTCCCGGCTCCCGCGGTACAGCACGATCGTGTCCGGGTGGTGGAACCGCGGCAGCACGTCGATCCAGCCCGCCGACCCGAAGACCCGCGCCTGGCCCGGCGTGGCGCAGCGCAGCGAGGCGAACAGCTGGGCGCTGCGGCCCTCCCCGTAGCCGAGCAGGATGCTCTCCTCGACATCGACGCCCGACGGGCTCAGCGCCCCGTGCGCGGTGACGGTCTCGGGCGTGCCGAGCACCATCTGCGCGAACGAGATCGGGTAGACACCCAGGTCGAACAGGGCCCCGCCGCCGAGTGCCGGCGCGTAGAACCGGTCGAGCGGGTCGGTCGAGTGCTGCGCGCCGAGGTCGGCCTGCACCGCGTTGACCTCGCCGATCGCGCCGTCGGCGATGAGCTCACGCATCCGGACGATCGCGGGCTGGAACCGCGTCCACATCGCCTCCATGGCGAAGACACCCGCCTCCGCCGCCGCGTCGGCGATCTCCCGGGTGGCGGCGCCGGTGACCGTGAACGACTTCTCCACGAGCACGGCCTTGCCCGCCCGGCAGGCCGCGAGCGCGACAGCCCGGTGCTGCGGGTGGGGGGTGGCGATGTAGAGCACGTCGACGTCGGGGTCCTCGACGATGGCGCGGTACGACCCGTACGAACGCGGGATGCCGTGCTCCCCGGCGAACGCGGCGGCCCGCTCCGGGGACCGGGAGGCCACCGCGACGGCCTCGGCGTTCGGGACGTGCGCGAAGTCGCTGACGACCTTCGCGGCGATCCGGCCCGGACCGACGATCCCCCAGCGGGCGACGGGCATGCGCAACTCCTCGACTCGGCGGCTTGCCCGTTCATCCTTCCTCGGCGGCAGCCGGGGGGTGCACCCGGCGTCGGCGACGCCGCGCATGGCGAGCGCCCACGCCCACGCCCGGCGTCGGCGTCAGGGCACGCGTGCGCTCACCCGCGAGGAACGGGCATCCCCCAAGGGCTTCGACTGCCCCGCTCTCGCTTCTGCGGTGGGGCGGGCCACGCATGGCAGCCGGGCCTTGTCACGCACCTTCGCTCGCTGCTGCCCGCGTGTACCCACATCGGAAGCACGACCCGTTGATCGAAGTAGATGTCCTCCTCGCAGTGCTGACATCTCAGCAGCACCCGATCCTGGCCCTCGCTCATTGGCTTCCTTTCGGGATCGATGACGCGGCAAGACTACGCCACCTCCGCCAAAAGCGACAGACGCGTATTACACGCCAACTACGCTAGGAGCGTCAGCACGGAGTAACTGCGCCAGCTCCCGCCTTACGGTGAACGGGTGACACCGTCGCGCCTGGTCCCCACATCCGAACTGGCGCGTGTTCTGGGCCTCTCGGGCCGGACGATCCAGCGGTATCGCCAGGCGGGCGTTCTGGAGCCGGACGTCGTCTCGCCGGGCGGGCACGCCCGGTGGGATGTGGAGAAGGTGCGTCAGCGCTTGCGCGAGTTGGCACAGAGCGACAAGGACGACTGAACACGCGGCAGTCCGGTACGAACGGGCGATCATGGCGGGCAACAGCGGTGACACGGCACGGTCCGTCCTCGGCCGCGCGCTCGCCGTGCTCGGCTCGTTCTCCGACGAGCGCCCGGAGCAGACGCTCGGGATGATCGCCGCGGCGACCGGGCTCCCGTCGGCCACCGCGCACCGGCTGGTGGCGGAGCTCGTCGAGTGGGGCGCCCTCGAACGGCCCGCGCGCGGCCGCTACCGGATCGGCATCCGGCTCTGGCAGCTCGGCGCGCTCGCCCCGGTGGCCCGCGACCTGCGCGACACCGCGCTGCCGTTCCTGCAGGACCTCGTGGCCGTCACCGGGCAGATCGTCCACCTCGTCGTGCTCGACGGGTACGAGGCGCTGTTCGTCGAGCGGCTGACCGGGCACGCCGCCGTGCGTGTCCGGTCGCGGGTGGGGCGCGCACTCCCGCTGCACGCGAGCGGCCCGGGCAAGGTGCTGCTGGCGCACGCGCTCGCCGCGTTCGTCGACGAGGTCCTGACCCAGGGGCTGCCGCGGCTCGCGACAGGCACGATCACCGACCCCGGACGGCTGACGGAGGCACTCGCCGGCATCCGCCGCAGCGGCTTCTGCCTGTCCCGCGACGAGATGACCGACGGCGCGTCCTCGGTCGCCGCACCGATCACCGGGCCGTCCGGGGACGTGGTCGCGAGCCTGTCGGTGGTGGTCCCCAGCAGCACCGAGAACCTCCAGCTGCTGGTGCCGGCGGTGCGCGTCACGGCGGCGGGCGTCAGCCGCGCGTTGCATCCCCGTTCTCCATTGGGTGAGAGAAGGCCCTGACGCAGCCGGTGGCGCCACCCATACTCCCGCGCATGCCGAGGCTCGCCCCGCGAGCGTCGCCGCGTCCAGGAGGAGAGTGATGAGATGTCCGCGGATTCCGCGGTGAATCCCCGCGAGCGCCACGCGGGATGGGTGGCGCCGCTGTGCTGGTCGGCCGTGGCGCTCGAGGGCTTCGACCTGGTCGTGCTCGGTGTCGTCCTCCCGCCGCTGCTGCGCGACGCGGAGTGGGGGCTCACCCCCGCCACGGCGTCGCTGATCTCGGTTGCCGCGCTGGTCGGGGTCATGGTCGGGGCGCTCGCCGTCGGCACGATCACGGACGTGATCGGGCGGCGGAAGGCCATGCTGCTGACCGTCACGAGCTTCTCGGTACTGACGCTGCTGTGCGCGTTCGCGCCGGATCCCGTGACGTTCGCGCTCCTGCGGTTCGTCGCGGGCCTCGGGCTGGGCGGCGTGCTACCGGTGGCGCTGGCGCTCGTCAACGAGTACGCCCGGGAGGGCCGCGGCGGCAGCGCCACCACCACGCTGATGACCGGCTACCACGTCGGCGCCGTCGCCACGTCGTTGCTCGGGATCCTGGTCATCGAGGAGCTCGGGCTGGGCTGGCGCCCGATGTTCGTCATCGGGGCGCTGCCCGCACTGGTGCTGGTACCGCTGATGCTGCGCTTCCTGCCCGAGTCCACCGCGTTCCTGCGGGAGCGCGCGAGCGGGGCGGGGGCCGATCGCCCGGCGCCGCGCAACCCCGTCACGATCCTGTTCCACGGCGGGTACCTGCGGCCCACGATCGCGTTCTGGGTGACCTCGTTCATGGGGCTGCTGCTGGTCTACGGCCTGAACACGTGGCTGCCGGAGATCATGCGGGCCGCCGGGTACGAGCTGGGTGCCGCGCTGGCGCTGCTCCTCGTGCTCAACGTGGGCGCGGTGCTCGGGCTGCTGATCGCCGGACAGGTCGCGAACCGCATCGGCATCCCGCGCGCCACGATCGGCTGGTTCGCCGCGGCCGCTCTGTTCCTCGCGCTGCTCAGCATCCGGCTGCCGGGGATCGGCGTCTACGTCGGCGTGCTGCTGGCCGGGGTGTTCGTGTTCAGCTCGCAGGTGCTGGTCTACGCCTACGTCGGCAGGCTCTATCCGGCCGCGGCCCGCGGCACGGCGCTGGGCGCCGCGAGCGGGGTGGGCCGGCTCGGCGCGATCAGCGGCCCGCTGCTCGGCGGGGCGCTGCTCACGGCCGGGCTCGCCTACCCGTGGGGCTTCTACATCTTCGCGGCCGTCGCCGCGGTCGGCGCGGTGGCCGTCGCGCTGGTCGCGTCCGGGCGCACGGTATCGCCGGTGAGGGCTGAATGAGAACCGTCCGGGAGGCCGCGTTCGACGTCCTCCGCCAGTTCGGCATGACCACGATCTTCGCCAACCCCGGGTCGACCGAGGTCGCCTTCCTCACCGACCTGCCCGACGACATCGAGTTCGTCCTCGCGCTGCACGAGGGCTCCGTCGTCGGTATCGCGACGGGCTGGGCGACGGGGCAGGACCGGCCCGCGCTGGTCAACCTGCACACGACGGCCGGCCTCGGGAACGCGGTGGGTGCGCTCGCGACGGCGCGGGTCAACCGGGTGCCCCTGGTGGTGCTCGTCGGCCAGCAGGACCGCCGCCACCTCGCCCTGCGGCCGTTCCTCACCGGCGACCTGGAGGGGCTCGCGGGCGACTACCCGGTGTGGGTCACCACGCCCGCGCGGCCGCAGGACGTGCCGAGCGCCCTCGCGCGGGCCTGGCACGAGGCGCGGGACGGGCGCGGTCCGGCCCTGGTGATCGTGCCGAGCGACGACTGGTCGGCCCCCGCCGAGGACGGCCCGGTCGCCGCGCCGGCCGTGCTGCACCGGGCGCAGGGCGTCGACCCGGCGGCGGTCGACGCGCTCGCCGAGCTCGTCGGCGCGGCGGAGTCGCCCGCGCTCGTGGTGGGTGCGGACGCCGACGGCGCCGAGAGCTGGGCCACGCTCGTCGACCTCGCCGAGCGGCTGCGCTGTCCCGTCTGGCAGGAGGTGTTCGCGGCCCGGGCCGGGTTCCCGCAGGACCACCCGCAGTTCGCCGGGCACCTGCCGGCCGGGCGCGCCCGCCTGCGCGACGCGCTCGGCGGGCACGACGTGGTGCTCGTGGTGGGTGCGCCGGTGTTCCGGCAGTACCCGTACGAGCCGGGGGCACTGGTCGGCGAGGGCACCAGGGTCGCGCTGGTCACCGACGACGCCGAGGACGCCCACCACAGCCCCGTCGAACTGGCCGTGGTCGCGCCGCCGGCGCCCACCTGCCGGATGCTCGCCGAGCGGCTCCCCGCGCGGACCGGGGACGTCCCAGCGCGCGAGCGGGTGCTGCCCGCGCCGCCGCAGGACGGCGAACCGCTGCGGGCGGCCCACGTGCTCGCGGCGCTGGCCGAGCGCCTGCCGGCCGACGCCGTCGTCGTCGAGGAGACGCCGTCGAGCCGGCCGGACCTGCACCGGCTCCTGCCTGCGCGCCGCCCACTCGGGTTCCTCAGCGCGGCGATGGGCGGTCTCGGCTTCGCCCTGCCCGCGGCGATCGGCGTGCGGATGGCGCAGCCGGACCGGCCCGTCGTCGCCGTGGTGGGGGACGGCTCGTCGCTGTACGGGATCCAGGCGCTGTGGAGCGCCGCGCACTACGGGTGCGGCGTCCTGTTCGTCGTGCTCGCGAACGGCCGCTACGCGATCATGGACCGGCTGGCCGAGCAGCACGGCTCGGGCAAGGCGCCGTGGCCGGCGTTCGAGGAGGTCAGCGTGCACGGGCTGGCCCGGTCCCTCGGCTGCCGGGCCGAGCGGGTGACCGACCACGCCGCGCTCGTCGAGGCGCTCGACGCGGTCGTGCCGACGCTGGGGGAGCGCACCGAACCGCTCGTTCTGGAGGTGGCGGTGCAGCCGGACCCGACTTTCCGACCCTGACCACCCTTCTTCCTGGCGCTGCTGGCACAGCACCCGCAGCGGCCGGCGACGACGTTCGCGCAGTGGGCGGCGGCGCACGCCGACGCGTTCCGCTGAGTCCGGCCCGCGCGCCGAATCAGGGTGCGCGGGCGGTACGGCGATCGGCAGGATCGCGCGCATGGCCGACGTGCGCACCGTCCACACCTCCGCCCTGACCGGCGGCGAGCTGCGGGCCATCCGCGAGCTGCTCGACGAGGCCTTCGACGGCGAGTTCGGCGACGAGGACTTCGAGCACGCGCTCGGGGGGATGCACGCCATCGTCCGGGACGGCGACGAGCTCGTCGCGCACGGCGCGGTGGTGATGCGCCGGGTGCTGCACGACGGCCGGGCGCTGCGCACCGGCTACGTCGAGGCGGTCGCGGTGCGGCCGGACCGGCGGCGGCTCGGCCTCGGCGGGGTGGTGATGGACGCGCTGGAGACGGTGATCCGCGGCGGCTACGAGGTCGGCGCGCTGAGCGCCTCCGACGACGGGGCCGCGCTCTACGCGAGCCGGGGCTGGCAGCGCTGGACGGGCACGGCCTCCGTGCTCGCGCCGGACGGGCTGACGCCGACACCGGGGGAGGAGGACGGGATCCACCTGCTCCCGGTGACCGCGCAGCTCACGCCCGGCGGCGACCTGGCGTGCGACTGGCGGGGCGGCGACCTCTGGTAGCCGCCCCGCCAGTCGCGGCTCATGCGGCGGGGGCGTACCCCGCCAGCTCGTCGAGGATCATGTTCGCGGCGATCGGGCCGATGCCGAGATACCAGAGGTCGTCGGACACCTCGTGGGCGCGGCCCTCCATCACGGCGGGCAGGTTCTGCCACAGGGGGCCGGCGGTGACGGCGGCGAGGTTCTCCGCGCCCGCGTCCTGGTAGCCGGCGTAGAACACGAGGTCGCCCTCGGCCTGCCCGATCTGCTCGCGGCTGACCTCCACGAACGTCTTGTCCACCTGCTGGATCGGCGGGCGGCCGAAGCCGGCGTCGGACAGGATCGTGCCGATGAACGAGCCCTCCCCGTACAGGCGGATGCTGCCGTCGAGGAAGCGCACCATGCTCACCGTCGTGGCGGAGGGGTCACCGAACTTCGCGCCGGTCTCCTGCGCCTTGGCCCGGTAGTCGGCGAGGATCTGCTCCGCCTCCTCGGACATGCCCAGCGCCTCGGCGAACAGCTGGAAGTTCTCCCGCCACGCCACGCCCACGCGCTCGGCGAACACGGTGGGGGCGATCTGCGAGAGCGTCGAGTAGATGTCCTCGTGGCGGGTCTTGCTCGACAGGATCAGGTCGGGCTGCAGCGCGGCGATCGACTCCAGGTTCGGTTCGGCGATCGTGCCGACGATCTCCACGCCCTCGGTGCGGTCGCCGAGGTAGGACTGCAGGCCGGAGGCGAGGTCGGCGGCCACCGCGCCGACCGGCGTGACGCCGAGCGCGAGCACGGAGTCCAGCTCACCGGTGTCCAGCACGACGACGCGCTGCGGCGTGCCCGTGATCTCGGTGGTGCCCATCGCGTGGGTCACTGTCCTGATGTCCGCCGGGGCCGCGGCCCCGGGGTCCGAGGTGGCGGCCTCGCCACCGCAGGCGGCCGCGGCCATCGCCACGAGCCCCACCGCCATCAGTCGCAGCACCGCTGTGTACAACTGCCGTCCGCGCACGTTCCAGTCCTCTCGATCAGGTGAGCCTCACCTGATGGGAAGGGACCCTAAGGCGCGCCCCGTGCGAGTCGGAACCCCTCCGCGCCATCCGGAGGTGTGAACTGCGCCCTCCCCGGGACGAGCGCGACCTGTTCGACGTCGCCGAACCGGTTCGCGTACGACAGCGCGCTCGCGAGGTCGGTGACGCCGTTGGTGTTGCGGCCGTCCAGGAACTGGGTGCTGAGGATGCCGAACGCCGCGCCGTCGCCGTCGACGTAGCCGCTGCCGGAGTCGCCGGGCATGCCGGAGGGGTCGGTGTCCACCCGGTGCGTGAGCCCGTCCTCGCCGGTGCCGAGGCTGACGCCCTCCTTCACGGCAGGTCCGTCGTTGTTCGGCTGGTAGCTGTAGACCGGCTCGCCTGGCACCGTGCCGTCGGTGTCGAGTGCGGTGGGTCCGCCGAGCACCGGGATGCTGGGGTCGACGGCGTCGCGGTCGGCGGGATCGACCTCGACGAGCGCGAAGTCGTTGAAGAAGCAGAGCGAGGGCTCGGTCTCCCCGCGCTCCTGCATGGTGACCCACGAGCTGTACGCCAGCCGCCCGGTGCTCCGGGTGCCGTCGTTGCGCTCGATCAGCACCGGGTTGCCGATCGGCAGCGTCGGCTCCGCGCAGCCGCTCAACCCCATCGACGCCCCGGGGGTGGCGCAGTGCGCGGCGTAGCCGAGGTAGGTGGCACCTGCCCCGGAGAAGACGAACCCGGCCGTGCAGGCGGTGGCGGTGCCGTCCTCGGCCGGGCTGAGCATCAGGACACCGGGCGTGAGCGGGGCGAGGTCGCCGGGCGGCTGGATCGCCGGCGCGGCGGCGGCGACCGGGCCGACGAGGCCGAGTGCGGCGGCCGTGACCACCGCGACGGCCAGACCCGACCAGATGCGGCGCAGAGCGGTGTGGCGATGGAGCATGGACGACCCCCCGGGGAGCGATCTGGACCGAATGTACGGCGCGTTCCCGGTTCCGGCCCGCGACGTCCCGCGACCGGGTGACGACGGAGGGTGGTACGCCGGCGCCGTCGTCACCGGGCGCACCCGACCGCTCGGCGCAGCCACGTGGCCGTCCGTCACTGCTCCGAACGGTCTCGTGACCTCTCTGAGATCTTCTGGATACGCTCAGGTCAGTTGTGCGAGTGCCCCTCGTGGTTGCGCTCGGCACGTCTGTCACCCTGTGGGCGCTTCCCCGAGCGGGCTCCTCTGCGGGCGACCGCGACCGAGAGGACTGCGTTGGTGGACGTCCTGGCCGTGTGCGATGCGGTGCTGCACAGCGCATGGCTCCTACCGGTGTTGGTGGCCCTCGTGGCGATCGATGCGCCCTTTCCGGTACTGCCCAGCGAGACGCTGCTGATGTCGGCGGCCGCGATGGCGTTCGGAGGTCACGATGCCGGGATGGTGGTCGGACTCTTCCTGGCCGCGGTGCTCGGCTCGGCGCTCGGTGATCTGGTCGTGTTCGGCCTCGGCCGGTCCTCGCGCCGGCTGCTGGCACGCGCCGTCGACGCCGAGTGCGGCCTTTCGTCGTGGGTCCGGCGGCACCTGCTGCTGCGGCCCGGCATCGCGCTCGTCGGGGCCCGGTTCGTCCCGGGCGGGCGGTTGGTGAGCACCGCCGCGGCCGGCCGGTACGGGCTGGGGCTGCGCCGGTTCCTGCCGTGGTCGCTGGCGAGCTCGGCCGCGTGGGCCGTCTACATGTTGCTGATCGGCATGCTGCTCGGCCCGATCACCGGCGGCAGCCCTGCGCTCAGCCTGCTGGCAGGGGCGGTGATGGCGGCGGTGACGGCGCTCGGGTTCGCGGTCGCGCGACGGGTGCAGGCGCGGCGGGCGGCGCTGGCGGCCCAGCGGGCGGACCGCGGTGCGGAGCTCGTCGGGGTCGGCTGAGCGGAGCTTGCGGAGCGAGTATCCGAGCTGAGCGGAGCTTGCGGAGCGCGCGTCGGCCCTGAGCGGAGCTTGCGGAGCGAGCGTCGGCCCTGAGCGGAGCTTGCGGAGCGAGCGTCGGCCCTGAGCGGAGCTTGCGGAGCGAGCGTCGGCCCTGAGCGGAGCTTGCGGAGCCAGCGAGCACTCGTCGGCGCTGAGCGAGCCTGCGGACCCGCACATCGGCGCGGCGCCGAAGCTCGGGGACCAGGGCGAACGTGTGTGGCGACCCTGCGCGCGGTGTCCGGAACCTGTGCACCGACCGGGGGTGGACCGGTGCCGGCGGAGGCTCCCCGTTCCGCCGGCACCGGTCACTTCGGACAACGGGTGATCGCGCCCGAAGTTTCGGTACGATCACACGCTCCGTCGAGCGGGTCGACACGCGCGGTGACCGGGGGGTTCGGGGCGGTACAGATCGGCCGACCGCATGGCGAGCGATCATGACGGGACGGCGCTGCGCGAGCGGATCGGATGAACCGCGCACCGGTGTCGGATGCGCACATGCCCACGACGTCGGCTGTGGGGTGTGCGCCCATGGTCGGTGGTGCCGCCAATTCGTAACGTCCTCGCAGCCCTGCGTGTGCTCGAGGAGGAGACACGCTCCAGCGTCCCGGCCGCTCCCCCGCGGCAGTTCTCACGGCCGTCGCGGCCGCGGTCGTACTCACCGCCTGCGGCGCCCCCGGCTCGAGCGGTGCCCCTGCGGGCGGTGACCAACCGGATGCGCCGTTCCGGGTCGGGCTCGTGCACTCCACCAGCGGGCCGCTGGCCAGCTACGGCGAGCAGTACGCGGCGGGCTTCCGGGCGGGCCTGGACTACGCGACCGACGGCACCGGCGAGGTCGACGGCCGGCCGGTCGAGGTCACCGAGGCCGACGACGCGGGGGACCCCGCCAAGGCCGTGGCCGCGGCGACCGATCTCATCGGCCAGGGCTACCAGGTGATCGCCGGCTCGACGCCGTCCGGCGTTGCGCTGCAGGTGGCGCCGCTGGCTGAGCAGAACGAGGTGCTGTTCGTCTCCGGCCCGGCCGCGACGGACGCGATCACGGGCGTCAACGACTTCACGTTCCGCTCCGGGCGCCAGACCTGCCAGGACGTGCTGACCGCGGGATCGATCATCGGCGACCCCGCGGGCCGATCGGTGATCGTGTTCGCCCAGGACAGCGCATTCGGGCAGGCGAACGTGCAGGCGGTCACCGCCGTGCTCGGCGGGCAGGGGGCCCAGGTGAGCCCGATCCTCGTGCCGGCGGGGGCCACCGACCTCACGCCGTTCGCGCGGCAGGCCGTCGACGCGGCGCCCGACCTGCTGTTCGTCGCGTGGGCGGGCACGAACGCCACGCAGATGTGGCAGTCGCTGCAGCAGCAGGGGGCGTTCGACGCCTCGACGGTGGTGACCGGGCTCGACATCCGGCCGACCTACCCGATCTTCGGCGAGGCGGCCGGGCAGATCCAGTTCCTGTCGCACTTCTTCCCGGGCGCGGCCGACAACGAGGCCTACCAGGCGCTCGAGGCGGGGCTCGCCGAGCAGGGCGCCGAGGTGGACCTGTTCACCAACGACGGCTTCGTGGCCGCGCAGATGATCGTGCACGCGCTGCAGGAGGGCGGTGACGACACCACGGCGATGGTCGAGGCGCTGGAGGGCTGGACGTTCACCGGCCCGAAGGGCGAGTCCACGGTGCGCGCCGAGGACCACGCGCTGCTGCAGCCGATGTTCACCACCCGGCTCGTGCCGGAGGGCGACGGGCTCGCCCCGCAGCTGGTCGAGACGCTGCCGCCGGACGCCGTGGCGCCGCCGGTCGCGCCCGTCCAGTGACCGCGACGACGACGGCCGTGCTCGCCGCCCACGATCTCGGCTGGGTGGTGGGCGGCGCGGTGATCCTCGAGGGGATCGACCTCGACGTCCGTGACGGCGAGCTGCTCGCCGTGATCGGCCCGAACGGGGCAGGCAAGTCCACGCTGCTGCACCTGCTCTCCGGTGTGCGGCGGCCGACCAGCGGGCGTGTCGAGCTGGGCGGGCGCGACGTCACCCGCGCCTCGGCCGCGGACCGCGCCCGGCACGGGCTCGGCCGGACGTTCCAGACCTCCAGCCTGTTCGGTGGGCTGTCCGCGCGGGAGAACGTGCGGCTGGCGGTGCAGAGCCGCCGGCCGGGCGCGCTGTCGATGCTGCGGGCCGCGCAGGGCCGGGCCGAGCTGGCCGAGGCCGACGCGCTGCTCGAGCAGGTGCGGATGAACCACCGCGCCGCTGCGACGGCGGGCGAGCTCTCGCACGGCGACAAGCGCAAGCTGGAGATCGCGATCGCGCTGGCGCGGCGGCCGTCGGTGCTGCTGCTGGACGAGCCGATGGCCGGGGTGTCGGTGGAGGACGTGCCGCCGCTCGTGGAGCTGATCGGCGGGTTGCGGACCTCCGGGGTGAGCGTGGCGATGGTCGAGCACCACATGGATGTGGTGCTGGGGCTGGCCGACCGGGTGGCGGTGCTGCACCACGGGCGGCTGCTGGCCGTCGGCTCGCCCACGGAGGTCACCGCCGACGCGACCGTGCAGCAGGCGTACCTGGGGGAGGAGCTGTGACCGTCGCGCCGGTTCTGGAGATCGACGACGTGCACGTCCGGATCGGCGGGTCCCACGTGCTGCAGGGCGTCTCGCTCGCGGTGGCGCCGACCGGGGTGACCGCGCTCCTGGGCCGCAACGGCGTCGGCAAGACCACCACGCTGCGCGCCGTCGTCGGGCTGGTGCCGCGCACCGGCTCGATCCGGCTCGCCGGCGCCGAGATCGGCCGCGGCCGCACGCCGTGGGTGGTGCGTCAGGGCGTGGGCTACGTGCCGGAGGACCGTGAGGTGTTCGCCACGCTGACCGTGGAGGAGAACCTGCGGCTGGCCTGCCCCGACCCGGAGCCGGAACGGGCCGCGCTCGTGCACGAGCTGTTCCCGGAGCTGACCGAGCGGCGCAGGCAGCGTGCCGGGACTCTGTCGGGCGGGCAGCAGCAGATGGTGGCCCTGGCGAGGGCGCTGCTCGCGCCCAGTCGGGTGCTGCTCGTCGACGAGCCGACGAAGGGCCTCGCACCGCGGCTGGTCACCGACGTCGCCGCCGCGCTGGAGCGGGTGGCGCAGGTGACGCCGGTGCTGCTGGTGGAGCAGAACCTGCCCGTGGTGCGGCGCCTCGCGGGCGACGTCGTGGTGCTCGACGCCGGGCGGGTGGTCCACACCGGGCGAGCCGACGACCTGCTCGCCGACGCCGGACGCACGCGGGAGCTGCTCGGCGTGGGGAGCCGGTCGTGAGTACCTTCGTGCTGCTGCTGGCCACGGGCCTGGGCCTCGGGGCGCTGTACTTCCTGGTGGCGTCGGGCCTGAGCCTGATCTACGGGCTGATGGGCGTGCTGAACTTCGCGCACGGGGCGTTCCTCGCCGCCGGCGCCTACGCCGCGTGGTGGGCCGCGACGGGCGGGTTGCCCGGCGCCGGTCCCGACGGCTGGGGCTTCGTGCTCGCCACCGCGTTCGGCGTGGCCGTCGGCGCGGCGGTGGGCGCGGCCGTGGAGCTGCTGCCGATCCGGCCGCTCTACCGCCGCCACATCGAGCAGGTGCTCGTCACCGTCGGGCTCGGGCTGGTCGGGGTGGCGCTGCTGCGCGGCATCTGGGGCGCCGACGCGCTGCCGTACCCGCGCCCGGCCGTCGCGGCAGGCATCACGACCATCGGCGGCGCGACGATCCCCAACGACCGCTTCCTGCTGATCGTGGCCGCCGTCGCCGTGCTGCTCGGGCTGCTGGCCATGCTGCGGTTCACCCGCATCGGCCTGATCATCCGGGCCGGGGTGGAGAACCGGTCGATGGTGGAGGCCCTCGGGATCGACGTGCGCCGGACGTTCACGCTGGTCTTCGCCGTCGGCGGCGGGGTCGCGGCGCTCGGCGGGGTGCTCGGGTCGGTGTACCTGGGCAGCGTCTCGCCCGGTCAGGGCACCTCGCTGCTGATCTTCGCGTTCATCGTCGTGGTGATCGGCGGGCTCGGGTCGCTCACCGGATCCGCGGTCGCGGCCGTCGTCGTCGGGCTGGTGCAGCAGCTGGCCAACTACTACGCCGCGGCCGGGGTGGGGGACCTGTCGGTGGTGCTGCTGCTGGCGCTGGTGCTGCTCGTGCGGCCCGGCGGGTTGACCGGGAGGACGGCGGCATGACCCTGATGGACCAGGTGCGGGACCGGGCGACGGCGGGCGAGGCGACCTCCCGCCGCCGCGGCTGGCACGCGGCGATCGCCCCGGTGGTGGTGCTCGTCGTGCTCGCCTGGCTGCCGTACGTCTCGGTGCCGCTGCCCGGCGTGCTCCCGGGCCTGATCAACAGCCCGGGCTCGATGCAGCTGCTCGCGCTGTGCCTGGTGTTCGGCGGGATCGCGCTGTCCTACGACCTGCTGTTCGGCCGCACCGGGCTGCTGTCGTTCGGCCACGCGCTGTTCGTCGCCGCCGGGTCCTACACGGCCGCGCTCGCGCTGGCCCGGCCCGGCGGCGGGCTCGCCGGGGCGATCGGGCTCGCGGTGGTCGTCGGCGTGGTACTGCCGCTGCTCGTGGGTGCGGTCGCGTTGCGCGTCACCGGCATCGCGTTCGCGATGGTGACGCTCGCGTTCGCCCAGGCCGGGTCGATCATCGTGCTGCGCAACCCCGGTGGGGCCACCGGCGGCGAGGAGGGCCTGCCGCTCAACCGGGACGGGTTGCCCGACCTGCTCGTCGGGGTGGTCAACGCGCCCTACCGGTACTGGCTGGCGCTGATCTACCTCGCGCTGTGCTGGGGCGTGGTCGCGTGGCTCGTGCGCTCGCGCGTCGGGCACGTGTGGGCGGCCGCGCGGGAGAACCCGGAGCGGGTGGCCGTGCTCGGGCTGTCGGTGTACCGGGCGCAGCTGCTGGCGGTGCTGGTGGGCGGGCTGTTCGGCACGCTCGGCGGGGTGGCGCACCTGCTCGTCGTCGGCGGGGCGACGCCGCACCTCACCACCAGCGAGCTGACGCTGGGGCTGCTGGTGATGGTCGTGCTCGGCGGGGCGGGCAGCCGGTGGGGTGCGGTGCTCGGCGGGGTGCTCTACACCTACCTGGACAACCGGCTGCTGGAGCTGGCCTCGTCCGACCTCGTGGACGGGCTGCCCGGCGTGCTGCGGGTGCCGCTGTCGGAGCCGACGTTCGTGCTGGGCGCGCTGTTCGTGGCGGTGGTGTTCTTCGCGCCGGGCGGGCTGGTCGGGCTGGCCCGCCGCCGAAGCCGCCGCAAGCCCGCCTGACCGCCGCGGGACCCTGCCCCGGGTTCGCAGCAAGGTGGCAATACTGCCGTCCAGTGGCAGCATTGCCACCTTGCCGGCGTCCGTGCGAGCCGTGTAGGCGCCTGTCAGGTCCCGCGGAGGCGGCGCAGGCGCAGCGCCAGCTGGATCTCCAGGGCGCGGTCGGGCGACTGCCAGTCCTCGCCCAGCAGGCTCGCCACCCGCTCCAGGCGCTGTGCCACGGTGTTGACGTGGACGTGCAGCTCGCCCGCCGCCCGCCGCGGGCTCGACCCGGCCGCGAAGTACGCCTCGAGCGTGCCGAGCAGGTCGCTGCCGCGGCGGGTGTCGTAGTCCAGGACGGGGCCGAGCACCCGCTCGAGGTAGCCGTCGACGTCGGCGGGCCCGCCGCGGACGAGCCCGGCGAACCCGAGGTCGCGGGCCGAGCCGGCGGCCATGCCCATCGCGCTCAGTGCGTCGGCGGTGCGGCGGGCGTCGGCGTGGGCGTCGCGCAGGCCCGCCGCGGGCAGGACCGGACCCGTCGCGCCGACCGTGACCGGTGCGCCGTCGTCGCCGAGGCGACGGGCGAGCCCGGTGGCCACCGCCGACGGGTCGCGGCCCGGGACGACGGCCACGATCTCGCCGTCGTGCTCCCCGGCCAGCCCGCGCCCGTCGCCCGCGGTGGCCGCGGCGAGCTGGAGCCCGCGGCGGCGGCCCCGGCACACGGCCACGACGTGCGGGGTCTGCAGGCGCAACCCGAGCAGCCGGCCGCGCTCGACGAGGGTGCCGTCGAGCTCACCCGCGGACCGGGCGAGGAGGTCGGCAAGCAGATCGGTGAGCACCCGCTGGTCGGCCTCGGCCTCGCGCAGCCGGAACAGCAGCACCAGCGCGGTCACCATCGCCGCCCGCTCCACGGTGCGGCCCTGCCCACTGTCGAGGACGGGCCGTCCGCCCAGCACGAGGGTGCCCAGCCGCTGGCCTGCGGCCCGCACGGCCACCGCCCACATGCCGTCGGACTCCGCGAGCCTGCCCGACTCGGCCGAGCGACGCACGGCCTCCGCGCCGGCGAGCGCCTCCGTGTCCGGTGCCGGACCGTGGGCGGCGAGCCGATGGTCGTCGACGTCGAGCACCGCGACCCAGCAGCCCAGCAGCTCGCCGAGCGCGGCGGCGATGTCGTCGACCCCGCCGCCGGAGAGCACCACGCCGGCGAACCGGTCGTGGGCGGCCGCTGCCTCCTCGATGCCGGCGTGGGCCGCCGAGAGCGCGGCGAGGGCGTCGGCGGTCTCCGCGGCCCGCCGGGCCTGGACGAGCGAGACGGCGGCGAGCGCGGCGAGCGAGCCCAGCAGCGCCACCTCGCCGCGGTCGAACGGGCGGCGCGTGCGGTTCGCTGCGAACAGCACCCCGACGAACTCGCCGTCGACCACGAGCGGGGTGCCGCAGATCGCGACGAGCCCCTCCTCGTCCACGGCCGCGTCGATCTCGGCGGTGTGCGCGTAGCGCTCGTCGCCCGGGTAGTCGGCGGTCCAGTACGGCCGCCGGGTCTGCGCGACCAGGCCGCCGAGCCCGGCGCCCTGCGGCAGCCGCAGCGCCTGGAACCGCGCCGACACCGACCCCGCCGTCGCCCGCATGTACGTGTCGCCGCGCTCGGCGTCCGCCAGCGTCAGGTAGGCGACGTCGGTGCCGATGAGGGTGCGGGCCCGGCGCACGATCGCGTCGAGCACCCCGCTCGGCTCCGGCAGCGACGCGAGGTCGCGGGCGATGTCGACGAGCGCCGAGAGCTCCGCCTCACGGCGGCGGTGCGCGTCGATCCCGGCCCGCACCCGCAGCGCGAGCTCGCGGGCGACCGCGCCGGTGTCCGGGTCGGCCGCCGTGAGCGCGCGCGCCTGTTCCTCGATCCGGTCGGCGGGCGCGTCCTGCGCCAGCAGGCGCAGCAGCTCCAGCGCGGTCGACGACACGGCGGCGATGATGCCATCGCCGACGGGGGCACTCAGTGCCTCACCCTGGTGAGCGCCGGGTCCTCGGCCAGGTCGCGGTGGCGGGTCTCGCCGTAGGACGCCACGGCGACGATCGTGAGCAGCGCGGTGAGCGCCACGTACACCGACACCGCGTAGCCGCTGTCGAACTGCGTGTACAGCGCCACGGCGATCACCGGGGCCAGCCCGCCCGCGGCGACGGACGCGAGCTGGTAGCCGATCGACACGCCCGAGTAGCGGACCTTCGTGCCGAACAGCTCCGACAGGAACGCCGCCTGCGGTCCGTACATCGCCCCGTGGAACATCAGCCCGCCGGCCACCGCGAGCACGGTGAGCGCGAAGTTCCCGGTGTCGACGAGTGCGATGAACACGAACGCCCATACCCCGACGCCCGCCGCCCCGAACAGGTACACGGGCTTGCGCCCGAAGCGGTCGGACAGCGCGCCCCAGATCGGGATCGTCACCACGTGCACGGCCGCGGAGATCAGCACCGCTCCGAGGACGAACGAGCTCGACAGGTCGAGCCGCTGGGTCACGTAGGTGGTGATGACGATGGTGAAGACGTAGTAGGAGACGTTCTCGGCGAACCGGGCGCCCATCGCGGTGAAGACCTCACGCGGGTAGCGCCGGAACACCTCCACGATCGGCATCGACTCCTTCTGCCCGGCCGCGGCGAGCTCTGCCGCCTTGGCCTGAGCGGCCTTGAACACCGGCGACTCCTCCACGGACAGCCGCACGTACAGCCCGATCAGCACCAGCACCGCGGAGAGCAGGAACGGGATCCGCCAACCCCATGACGCGAAGGACTGCTCGTCCTGGACCGCGGCGAGCAGGAACAGCAGGCCGTTGGCCAGCAGCTGGCCGATCGGCACCCCGGCCTGCGGCAGGCTGGCCCAGTAGCCCCTGCGCGCCGCGTCGCCGTGCTCCGAGACGAGCAGCACCGCGCCGCCCCACTCGCCGCCCAGCGCGAAGCCCTGCACGAGGCGCAGCACGATCAGCAGCAGTGGAGCCGCCACCCCGATCGTCGCGTAGCCCGGGAGCAGCCCGATCGCGAAGGTGGCGACCCCCATCATCAGCAGGCTGATCACCAGGAGCTTCTTGCGCCCGATCAGGTCGCCGTAGTGGCCGAAGACCAGCCCTCCGATCGGGCGCGCGACGAACCCGATCGCGAACGTGCCCAGCGCCAGCAGGGTGCCGACCGCGGGGTCGTCCGACGGGAAGAACACCGCCGGGAAGACGACGGCGGCGGCCACGCCGTAGAGGAAGAAGTCGTACCACTCGACCGTGGTGCCCGCCATGCTGGCGGCGACCACCTTGATGATGTTGGTCCGGGGTTGTTCGGTGACCACGATGTCTCCCTGTTTCGTCAGTGCCGATGTTCGCTGCGCGGAGCTCCGCTCAGTGGGCCGTCCAGCCGCCGTCCAGCGACAGCGACGTTCCGGTGATGGAGGCCGAGGCCGGGCCGTAGAGCACGGCGGCGAGCTCGGCGACCTCGGCGGGTTCGATGAGCCGCTTGACCGCCACGGCCTCGAGCATGATCTTCTCGATGACGGCGTCCTCGTCGATCCCGTGCGTGCGGGCCTGGTCGGCCACCTGCCGCTCGACCAGTGGGGTACGGACGTAGGCGGGGTTGATGCAGTTGCTGGTGACGCCGTGCGCGGCGCCCTCCAGCGCGATCACCTTCGAGAGCCCCTCCAGGCCGTGCTTCGCACTCACGTAGGCGGCCTTGAACGGGCTGGCGCGCAGGCCGTGGGCGCTGGAGACGTTGATGACCCGGCCCCAGCCGCGCCCGTACATGCGCGGGAGGGTGCGCCGGGCGAGCCGGAACGGCGCCTCCAGCATCACGCGCAGGATCAGCGAGAACTTCTCGGGATCGAACTCGGGCACCGCGGCGACGTGCTGCAGGCCGGCGTTGTTGACCAGGACGTCCACCGCGGCGGGCAGGGCGTCGACGGCGTCGAGGTCGGACAGGTCGCACGGCACGGGCTCGACGCCGGCCACGGCGTCCGCGAGCGCCTTCAGGCCCGCCTCGTCGCGGTCGACGGCGAGCACGTGGGCGCCGTCGGCGGCCATCCGCCGGACCATCGCGGCCCCGATGCCCGACGCGGCGCCGGTGACGAGCGCCGTGCGCCCGGCCAGCACCGATGGTGGTGTGACACCGCTCATGCCGGAGAACGGTACGTCCGCCCGAGCCGAACCGCTGTGTGTGCCGGCCCCAGTGATCAGGGGTGGGCCCTGTGTGAAGCCCACATCGGGGTGGCGAGCTTGCTACCGCTCGTCGGGACGCAGCACGGAGTCGTCCTCGACCGCGGCGCGCATCGCGGGGGAGTCCTCCTCCGCCTCGCTGACGACCTGCTCGCCGCCGCCGCGGCGAAGGCCGTCGAGCACGTTCCGCTCCTCCGGGTCGAGAGCGTCCGGGCCGAGCGGCTCGCCCGGCTCACCGTCGTCGTTCCCGGTGGCCATCGCGGTGTCGGGGACCGGAGTGCCGTCGTCTGCGCGTTCGTCTGACATACCGGGGTCGGTACCCGCTCCCGGAGGCGCGTGAACGGGGCTCGTGACGGCGCTGATGGCCGGGGTGGACCCGGCCGGCGGACCCGTCACGGTGGCGGTGCGCTGACCGGGCGACTCGCCTGTCCGGAACGGGCGACTCGCGTGTCCGGAAGGGGCGACTCGCGGACATCCCCGCGAGTCGCCCGTTCTCGCCTCGCGAGTCGCCCCTTTTCGACGTGCGAGTCGCCCGGATTCCGCGGGGGACGCTCCCTCAGCGGTGCAGTGCGGTCGGCGTGCGCGCCCGAACGATTCCCGCCGCCGTCTGCAGTTCCGCGAGCACGGCGTCCGGCCAGTCCGGTCCGCACCGCACGGTGGGTGCCGTCACCGACATGGCCGTGACGAGCCCGTTCCCGTCGTTCGTCAGCGGCACCGCCACACACCGGCAGCCGACCAGCAGCTCCTCGTCGTCGACGGCGTGGCCCCGGCTGCGTGCCTCCGCGACGATCCGGTCGAGCTCCGCCGGCTCAGTCACGGTGTTCTCGGTGAACCGGGGCAGCGGCACCGCCCGGACCAGCCGCCGGGCCTCGTCGGGCGGCAGCTGGGCGAGCAGCGCCTTACCGATCCCGGTCGCGTGGGCGAACAGCCGGGCGCCGACGGTCGAGGCCAGCCGCATCGGCTGGATCGACTCGCTGATCGCGATGTAGACGTTCTCGATCCCGTCCAGGCGGGCGAGCTGCACGGTCTCGCCGACGTCCCGCGCGAGCGCGTCCATCACCGGTTTCGCGATGGCCACCAGGTCGCCGTGCCCAGTGTAGGCCTGTCCGACGTGCCACGCCTTCAGCCCGACGGTGTAGCGCCGGGTCTCGGGGTCGAGGTCCAGCCAGCCGCGGTCCACCAGTGTCTGGAGCAGGGCGTGCGCGCTCGACCGCGGCAGGCCCAGCAGCGTCACCAGCTCGTTGAACCGCAGCGAGCCGTGGTCGGCCACCGCGGCGAGGATCGCGAGCGCGCGGTCGGCCGACTTCACGGCGCCCGTAGCGGTGCTCGCGGTGCTGCTCCCGGTCCCGTCCACCGTCGCCATCCTTCCATCGCCGCCGGGCACCTTGACTGCTCCCGCGCCACGCAGCAGACTGCCTTGCTGAACTTAGTTCATGAATATGAACTCGAGGAGATGGTCCGTCTGACCCCGCCCGCGCGGCCCACCACGGTGGCCGACCTGCTGACGAGCCTGGGCTACCCCGCCCGGGAGGCCCACGACCTGCCGACGTCGGCGCTGCGGTTCCCCGACGGGGCGCAGTACCGGGTGGAGATCCCGAGCGTGGAGGGACCCGCCGCGCTGCAGGCCGTCTTCGACGAGGCGGACGCCCGCGGCGTCCTCGTGCACCGCGTGTCCTCCGGCAGCGGGATCATGCTGGCGACGGATGCGGAGATCATCGACATGGTGGGCGCCTGCGCGGCCCGCCGCGTCGAGCTGAGCCTGTTCGTCGGGCCGCGGGCGCCGTGGGACATCGGCGCGCAGGCCCGCACGCCCACCGGTGGTGGCGTCGGCTGCCGCCACGAGGGCGCCGACCAGCTCGTGTACGCCATGGAGGACCTCGTGCGGGCCAACGAGCTCGGCGTGCGCGGCGCACTGGTCGCCGACGAGGGCCTGATGCTGATGACCCGGCGGATGAAGGAGGCCGGCCTGCTCGCGTCCGAGTTCGTCGTCAAGGCGTCGGTGCAGATGATGGCCTCGAACCCGGTGAGCGTGCGGCTGATGCAGGACATCGGCGCCGACACCTACAACGTGCCGCCAGGGCTCCCGCTGCCGCGGCTGGCCTCGATCCGGGCGGCCACGCAGATCCCGATCGACATGTACGTCGAGTCCCCCGACACGCTCGGCGGGTTCGTGCGCCACCACGAGATCGCCGAGATGGTGCGCGTGCTCGCCCCGATCTACGTGAAGTTCGGGCTGCGCAACCACCCGGACGTCTACCCCAGCGGCGGGCAGCACGACGCGCTCAACGTCACGCTGTCCCGCGAGCGGGTGCGGCGCGCCGAGATCGGGCTCGCGCACCTGCACCGCGCCGCCCCCGATCTGAAGACGTCCGAATTGGGCGCCGAGGGCCTGGCGATCCCGGTCCCCTGACCCGGGCCGCGGAGGCGTTGCAGCAAAGCCACTTTCATGCCATGTGGTTGCGCGAAAGTGGCTGTCAGGAGAATCGACCGCAGCCTATGAGGCCTTGGCGAGTGTGACCTCGTATCCGAGGTCTTGGAGTGCCTTGAGGTGGCGGTCGCGGCGACGGTCGGGGCTGTCGTGGCGGCGGAG
>NZ_JAHKRK010000094.1 GCF_019396355.1 Pseudonocardia nigra | reverse complement strand
CCCCGGGGGCAGCGCCGGCCGCCACCACGTGGTACCTGGCGGCGCTCGGGCTGCTCGCCGCCGCCACCGTCGCTGCCGGCAGGTGGTGGCGACGACACCCGAGCCCCCACCCGTCACGAACCTCCCACCGCCCCACCCAGGAGACCGCATGAAGCACAACAGGCTCCGCACTCTCCGTTCGACCGTCGTGGCCGTCGGTGCCACCGCTGTGCTGCTCGCCGTGTCGGCGTGCGGTGGGGACGGGGGTGGTAACGGCGCCGGCGGAGGCGGCGGCGAGACCACCGACACCCTCAGCATCTCCGCGACAGGTGTCGACTCGCTGCCGTTCATGGCGATGCTGCAGGCCGGCGTGGACAAGGGTTGGTTCGAGGAGGCGGGCCTGAACGTCTCGATGTACTCCGGCGGCGGCGGTGGCAACACGCTCCGCGTCGTCACGAGCGGCGACGCCGACATGGCCATCGCGGGCAACTCGTCGGTGCTCCTCGCCGCGCAGCAGCCTGACTCCAACCTGACGATCGTCGCGCCGTGGTTCCAGGTCAACGACTTCCACTGGATCGCGCCCCCCGGCAGGTCGCTCGACGGCGCCACCCTCGGCTTCTCGTCGGCGGGGTCGTCGACCGAGCTGCTCGTCAAAGGGCTCGAGGAGGAGCTGGGCGTCTCCAGCCAGGCGGTCGGCGGCATGGGCGACAACTGGACGGCGGCGAAGGCCGGCGAGATCACCGCAGGGTGGGCCATGCAGCCGTTCGTCGCCGAGAAGCAGGCGGAGGAGGACGCGGAGATCCTCGTCAGCGCCCGCGGCGTGGTGGGTGACGTCCCCGCCGACCTCGTCGCCGTGAACACCGACTACCTCGAGGCCAATCCCGAGAACGTCCGCACCTTCTTCGAGGTCGCTCAGCGGATCATGGACTGGATCATCGAGGACCCGAAGGCCGCGGCCCAGGACATCGGCCCGCTCATCGGTGTCGACCCGGAAATCGTCGCGCAGGGTTTCGAGGGCACGCCGGAGCTCGAGAAGGCGTACTCGCTCGACGTCGATCCGGAGGCGCTGAACAACCTGTCCGACCTCATGCAGAAGGCCGGCCAGATCTCGGAGCCCGTCGACTGGGGGACGGTGCTCGACCAGCAGTACCTGCCCGAGGGCGTCCGGGCCAAGTTCTGACGCGCCGTTCCGACCATTCACCCCGGGGCCGACCAGGGAGAGAAGCCATGTCCGAGATCCGCATCGACGACCTGAAGGTCGCGTTCGACACGCCATCGGGCACCGTCGTGGCCGTTGACGGAGTCAGCCAGAGAGTCGAGACGAATGGCTTCGTCTCCCTGGTCGGTCCGAGCGGGTGCGGCAAGTCCACGCTGCTGGCCGTCATCGCCGGCCTCACCAAGGCGACGAGCGGCTCGGTCACCGTCGGTGGTAACGAGGTCACCGGGCCGAACCGCAACATCGGCGTGGTGTTCCAGGAGGACTCCACCCTGCCGTGGCGCACGGTCACCGAGAACGTGCGCTTCGCGCTGCAGATCGCGCGCGTCGAGCGGTCGGAGCAGAAGCGACGCACCCAGGAGGCCATCGACCTGGTGGGTCTCAAGGGCTTCGAGGAGTCCTACCCGTCCATGCTCTCCGGCGGGATGAGGCAGCGCGTCGCGCTCGCCCGCACGCTGGCGCTGCACCCCGGCGTCGTCCTGATGGACGAGCCGTTCGCCGCGCTCGACCAGCAGACGCGCCTCTTCCTCGGCGCGGAGGTCCGCGACATCTGGCGGCGTAGCAACCAGACGATCCTGTTCGTCACGCACGACATCTCGGAGGCGATCCTGCTGTCGCAGCAGGTCTGGGTGATGTCGTACCGGCCCGGCCAGATCATCGACGTGATCGACGTCGACCTGCCGGACGAGCGCGACGCCTCGATCGTGTCCAGCCAACGGTTCAACGGGCTCCACAACCGGATCTGGTCGTCGCTGCAGGAGGAGTCGATGCGGGGCTTCCGTCAGCAGGAGGGCGCTGCGTGACCATGACGGACGTCGAGAGGAAGGTCGGCACGGCGGTCACCGAGCCGCCGGAACCGGCGCCGCCGCCACGTCATCGCCGCCGACCTTCGGACGCGCTGGTCAGCGCCGGCGCCACCGCGGTGTTGCTCCTGTTGCTGGGCGCCGTCCTCGAGGTGGGCGCCCAGTCCGGCTGGTGGCGGGCGAGCACGATGCCCGCTCCGTCGGCGATGATCGCGGGCGTCGGCAAGCTGCTGCAGGACCCGCAGTTCTGGGACGACGCCACTCGGACGGGCCTGGAGATCGGTCTGTCCATCGTCTGCGGCTCGGTGTTCGGGCTGTTGGCGGGTCTGCTGTTCTGGAAGCTGCCGACCGTCGGTCGCGTGTTCGAGCCGTACCTCGTCTCGTTCTACGCCGTGCCGATGGTGCTCTTCTACCCGGTGATGATCGTCATCGTCGGCATCAACGCCACCTCCGTCGTCATCCTCGCGACGATCATGGCGACCATCCCCGTCGCGCTGAACACCACGGTGGGACTCAACGGAATCCGCCCCGTGTACCTCAGGCTGGCCCGCTCGCTCGAGTGCAACCAGCGCCAGACGCTCTTCCAGATCGCGCTGCCGGCGGCCGCGCCCTTCATCGTGGCGGGCCTGCGCCTCGGCGTGGTGTACGCGCTCATCGGGGCCGTCGCCATGGAGTTCGTGACCGCGCAGGCCGGGCTCGGGTACCGCATCCGGTACCTGTACGAGATCTTCGACAACAACGCGATGTTCTCCTACATCCTCGTCGTCCTCGTGCTGTCCGTGCTGCTGACCGCCTTGCTCGCGCTGGTCGAGCGCCTCGTCGTGAAGGGACGTACGACGTGACGACTCTTGCCGGACCCAGAACCCGCCGGCGCGGGCTCAGCGACCGCACCAAGCAGACGGTCGGTTCGATCCTCCTCGCCCTCGCCGCACTGGGGTTCTGGCAGATCGCTGCTGGGCTGACGTTCGTCATTCCCAGCCCCGGCAGGACCTTCAGCGTGCTGGCCGAGAACGTCACCGACAGCGGCTACCTCGTCGACTTGCGCGCCACGGCGTGGGCGGTCGTGCTGGCCTTTGCGATCGGGACGGCGATCGGCGGTGCCCTCGGGCTGCTCCTCGGGCTGTTTAAGCCCCTGAGGCTGATCTTCGAGCCACTTGTCATCGCGCTCAACGGCGTCCCGAAGATCGTGCTGTACCCCGTCCTGTTGCCGATCTTCCAGCTCAGTGGCTCGAAGGTCGTGATGGGCGTGCTGTTCTCGCTGTTCCCGGTGCTCATCAACGTGGCCACAGGCGTGCGCGAGATCCCCGCCGTGTACTGGAAGCTGGGCCGCTCCGCCGAGGCCTCGTCGCTGCAGATGCTGACGCACATCGTCCTGCCGGCCATCCGGCGTCCCCTGCTGACAGGCATCCGGCTCGCCGTCAGTCTCGCGGTCGTCGGCGTAGTCCTGTCGGAGTTCTTCGCCACCCGCTATGGCCTCGGCCGCGTGGTGCTGCAGGCCTACGGTCACGGCAACTACGCCGACATGGTCGCCACGATCCTGCTCCTGATCGTCGTGTCGTTCACGATCTCCATGCTGCTCTGGGGCTGGGAGAAGAGGATCCGGTGACCAGTGTGCTGCAGCCGTCGCTCGGGCAGGGGGGGCAAGTGGCGCACCGCCTCGTCGGCGCGTCGGTGCCCCGGCGCGAGGACGAGCGGTTGCTCAGCGGTCGGGGGCGCTTCGTCGCCGACCTGGCGGCGGGGGCGCACGCGGTCGTCTTCGTCCGGTCGACGCAGCCGCACGCGGTGATCGACGGCATCGACGCAACGAGTGCCCTGGCGATGCCCGGCGTCATCGGTGTTTACACCGGTGAGGACCTCCGCCTCGCCCGCAACTACATCGGCGCCCTGCACGAGCCGCACCCCGAGTTCGCCTCCGCGACCCGGTTCACGATGGCCGACCAGCGGCTGCCTGTGCTGCCGGTCGACCGTGTGCACTACGTCGGCCAGCCGCTCGCCGCCGTCGTCGCCGTGAACCGCTACGCCGGCGAGGATGCGGCAGAGGCAGTCGACGTGTCGTACACGCCACTGCCCGTGCAGCTCGACCCCGACGCGGCGCTGGCACCCGACGCGGCGCCGCTGCACCCCCACCTGGCGAGCAACGAGGCCGCGACGATCGCAGTTGACGTCGGTAACGCGGAGGTGGACGCCGGACCCGACGGTGTCGTGGTCGAGGGCACCTACCGCGTGGGTCGCCACGGTGCCGTGCCGCTCGAGGGCCGTGGCGTCGTTGCCCGGGTCGACTCCGAGCGGGTGACGGTCTGGACGTCGACCCAGATCCCGCACATGGTGCGGCGCGGCATCTGCGAGGCAACCGGTTGGACGACGGATCACGTGCGGGTCGTCGTCCCGGACGTCGGCGGTGGCTTCGGGACCAAGGCGAACGTCTACGCCGAGGAGGTGGCGGTCGCCGCGCTGGCGCGCCTCACCGGCCGCGACCTCGCCTGGATCGAGGACCGTCAGGAGCACCTCGTCTCCTCCGCCCAGGGGCGCGACCAGACGCACCGCACCCGGCTGACGCTGGACGCCGACGGGCGGATCCTGTTGTGGGAGGACGACGTCACGATCGACATCGGTGCCGGCGGACTCTGGGTCGCCGGCGTCGTGGCGAACACCGCGATCCACGCACTGGGGCCGTACCGCGCGCCGAACGTCCGTGTAAGAGGACGAGCCGCCTTCACCAACAAGACGATCGTCGCCCAATACCGCGGGGCGGGTCGGCCGGAAGCCTGCTTCGCGCTCGAGCGCAGCCTGGACAACGCGGCGAGGCGACTCGGCATCAGCGGTGAGGAGATCCGTCGCCGCAACCTGCTGACGGCGCAGGACCTGCCGTACCCGAGGCCGCTTCCGTACCGCGACGGCGTGCCGATCAGTTACGACGGCGGGGACTACGCCCGCTGCCTTGACGCCGCTCTCGAGCTCCTGCCGCGCAGCGAGGTCGATACGGTGGCAGCGCAGCACCCGGATATGGCCGTCGGCTTTGGGGTGAGCTGCTACCTCGAGGCGACCGGGCGAGGGCCCTACGAGACCGGCATGGTCAGACTCACCGCGACCGGGCGGTTCGAGGTGTCGTCGGGTGCGGCGTCCGCCGGGCAGGCGCACGAGACGACGTTCGGGCAGGTCGCCGCCGACGCCCTCGGTGTGGACCTCGACAAGGTGTCCGTCCGTCGCACCGACACGGACACTGTGGTGCACGGCGTGGGCACTTTCGCGAGCCGTTCCGCCGTGCTCGCCGGCTCGGCGATCCGCAAGGCCGCAGACGAGCTGCGGCACAAGGCGTCTCGTCGCGCCGCCAAGATGCTGGGCGTCCCGGAGAACGAGATCGAGCTGTCCGGCGACGGCTTCAGCGCCGTGGACGATGACCTTGGCCGGCGGGTCACCTGGGAGGTTCTGGCCGCCGCCTGCGCGCCCGGCGGGGTACAGGAGGAGCTCGGCCCGCTCGGCGCCACAGAGGTCTTCCGGCCCCGCACGGTCACGTGGACCATGGGCGCCCACGTCGCCGTCGTCGGGGTGCACCGGCGTTCTGGCGTGGTTTCGGTGCTGCGATACGCCGTCGCACACGAGGGCGGTGTCGAGATCAACCCGCAGGTCGTCGACGGCCAGGTCGTCGGCGGTGTCGCGCAAGGGATCGGCGGAGCGCTCTTCGAGGAGTTCCGTTATGCGCCGGACGGTCAGCCCCGGTCGACGACGCTCGCCGACTACCTGCTGCCGAGCTCGTGCGAGGTCCCGGATGTCGCCGTCCGGCACCTTCCCGTCGACACCCCGAGCAACCCTCTCGGTGTTCGGGGGGCGGGGGAGAGCGGCACGATCGCCGTCGGTGCGACGGTATGCGCCGCGGTGGACGACGCGCTCGGCGGCGCCGTCCACGTGGCGGCGACGCCGATCGATCACGCCATGGTGCGCTCCGCGCTGCGTCAGCAGGAGGTCGCATGAAGCCCCCGGCCTTCGACTACCACCGCGCGACCAGCGTCAGCGACGTCCTCGACGCGCTCGCCGACGACCCCGCGGACGACACCAAGGTGCTGGCCGGCGGCCAGAGCCTGATGACGCTGATGAACCTGCGGCTCGCCCGGCCTGCACTTCTCGTCGACATCGGCGATCTCGCCGAGCTGGCACGGACCTTCGACGACATCGACGACGTCGTCCTGGGCGCACTCGTACGGCACCGGACCCTCGAGAAGGACCCGCGTGTCGCCGTCCGATTGCCGATGATCGCCGAGGCAGCGCGTCACATCGGGCACGTCGGCATTCGCAACCGCGGCACGCTCGGAGGTGCTCTCGCGCACGCCGACCCCGCCGGAGAGCTGCCGACCGTGATGGTCGCTGCCGGCGCGACGATCCACGTCGAGTCGTCGCGCGGCCGCCGCGAGATCCCGGCGGAGGACTTCTTCGTCTCGGTCTTCACGACGCAGCTCGAGCCCGACGAGCTCATCACGTGGGTGACGGTCCCGGCCGCGCGCCCAGGCCAGGGTTGGGGATTCGTCGAGTACGCGGAGCGGCACGGCGACTACGCGCTCGCCGGCGCCGCCTGCCTCGTCGACCTGGACGACGCAGGTCGGGTGGGCGGCGTCCGCGCCGCCCTTATCGCCGCCGCCGACCGGCCACTGCTCGTCAGCGACCCGTCCGACATCGTCGGCGACGACCCCACGGACGAGGCGTGGGCGCGTCTGGCGCGCACCTGGGCGCAACGTGCTCAGCCATTGGGCGACGACCCTGACTACGTCCGGGAGCTGAGCGCCGACGCGCTCACGGAGGCGCTCGCCGCGGCCCACCGGCGGGCACGGGCGGCGCGAGAGGAGGCCGCATGACCGTCGAGGTCAGCAGGGGACTCGCGACCCTCACGACCACCGTCAACGGCACCGCCGTGCGCGCCGAGGTGCTGGCGCGCCTGACCCTCGCAGACTTCCTGCGCGACCACCTGCGGCTGACCGGCACCCATCTCGGCTGCGAGCACGGCGTGTGCGGCGCGTGCGCAGTGCTCGTCGACGGCAGCAGCGTCCGCTCCTGCCTGATGTTCGCCGTCCAGGTCGAGGGCCGCGAGGTGACGACGGTGGAGGGGCTCGCGGAGTGCGACACGACCCGGCGGCTGGCATCGGAGATGACTCGGCACCACGGCCTGCAGTGCGGCTTCTGCACGTCCGGAATGCTGGTGACGGCGACCGAGCTGCTCGACGACCGTGAGGGCGACGACGAGCCGCTGACGGAGGAGACCGTTCGAAAGACGCTGTCCGGCAACGTGTGTCGCTGTACCGGCTACCAAGGGATCGTGCGTGCTGTGCTGGCTGCGGAGCAGCCGCGATGACGACACGGCGTCACGTGCCGCGAGATCGTCCCGAAGCTGCACCCTGAGCAAGAACCTGCCGAGCACGTGAGAGCAACCCCGATGACCAGCACCGCCGACGTCGCCATCCAGGAGGTGACCCGTGTCCGTCCTCGACGGTCTGTTGGTGCTGCTGGCGGCCGTCGGGGCGGGAACGATCAACGCGGTCGTCGGCTCCGGCTCGCTCATCACGTTCCCGACGCTGCTCGCCGTCGGGTACCCGCCGGTGCTGGCCAACATATCGAACAACATCGGCATGGTGCCCGGTGGTTTGTCGGGCACGTGGGGCTATCGCGCGGAGCTCACGGACCAGCGCCGGAGGCTGCTCACCCTGGCGACGATGTCGTGCCTGGGAGGGGTGACAGGCGCGCTACTCCTGCTGGTGTTGCCGGCGTCGTCGTTCCGTGCCGTCGTCCCGGTGCTGCTGGCGGTGGCGGTGCTGCTCGTCGTCGTCCAGCCGCACATGCAGGGGGCGCTCGCCCGTCGCAGGACGCGGCGCGGGCGGCCGACTGGTCAGGGCAGCACGATGGCCGCCATGCCCGGCGTCGCTCTCGCCGGCGTCTACGGCGGCTACTTCGGTGGTGCGCAGGGCGTCCTGCTCGTCGGGTTGCTGGGCACGTTGCTGCCCGAATCGCTCCAGCGGGTCAACGCGCTGAAAAACGCACTGGCGACCTGCGTGAACGCCGTCGCGGCGGTCGTCTTCGTGGTGGTGGCCCGGGACGAGATCGACTGGCTCGTCGTGGCCGTCATCGCGGTGGGGTCCGCATCCGGCGGCGTGCTGGGCGCGACGATCGGCCGCCGCCTCCCGCAGCGCGTCCTGCGTGCGGTGATAGTCGTCGTCGGCGTCGTCGCGATCGTCTTCCTCGTCAGTCCGGCCTGACTTCCCGAACGAGCCCGAACCACCACAAGGAGTCGCAATGAGCGAGCGCCGCACCAGCGTCGACAGCCCCGACACCCTGTTCGACGTCGACAGCCTCCTCGACGACGACGAGAAGGCGATCCGCCGGACGGTCCGGCAGGTGGTTGACGACAGGGTGAAGCCATACGTCGCCGAGTGGTACGAGAGGGGCCACCTGCCGGCGCGCGAGCTCGCCAAGCAGCTCGGAGAGGTCGGCCTGCTCGGCATGCACCTCGAGGGCTACGGCTGCGCCGGCATGTCCGCGACCGCTTACGGGCTCGCCTGCCTCGAGCTCGAGGCCGGCGACTCCGGCATCCGCTCGCTCGTCAGCGTGCAGGGATCGCTGGCGATGTTCGCGATCCACGCGTACGGCAGCGAGGAGCAGAAGCACGAGTGGCTCCCGCGCATGGCAACGGGCGACGCGATCGGCTGCTTCGGTCTCACCGAGCCCGACCACGGCTGCGACCCGGCCGGCATGCGGACGGTCGCCAAGCGCGGACGGCGACGACTGGGTGCTGAACGGCACGAAGATGTGGATCACGAACGGGTCCGTCGCCGATGTCGCCGTCGTCTGGTCCCGCACGGACGACGGCATCCGCGGATTCGTGGTGCCCACCGGCTCGCGCGGCTTCTCCGCCAACGAGATCACCTCGAAGATGTCACTGCGTGCGTCGGTGACGAGCGAGCTGGTGCTCGACGGCGTCCGCCTGCCGTCATCCGCGGTGCTGCCTGGGGTGACGGGGCTGCGCGGCCCGCTCGGCCCCCGGCAGCCATCGATCGGGGATCGCGCAGCGTAGCGATCTCGGCCCGGACCTCGGAGCCATCTTCGCCGATCGTCCGGAGGTCCGGCACGGGCCGGTTCCTGCTCCCCTTCCGGCCGGTGGGTGCACGTTTCACAACGCGCGGACAATCCACGGCGCCGGCGCCAACATGACCCCCGGCCGGCGCCGCGCCATGACCACTGCGTTCATGCCCGACCCGGCCCGGTTCAACGGCCGAAGGGACGTCCGGGTCCTGGGCGAGAGCTATCTCGCCACCCTGACCACGGGTGATCTTCTGCAGAACGACGAGCTGAACCCGGTCGTCTACTCACGATGAGCGTGCGGGGGCCACGATCGCGATGACCTGCGGCGGAAGGGACGTCATTGTCGTGTTCGTTGGGTTCCGGGGCGGCGCGGGCGGCCAGCCTGGGCAGCGGGTTCGACCAGGAATCGATGCAGGGTTTCCGCAACCTCGTGCGGGTCCTCGCGGTTCCGGAACAGAGTGGCGCTGCGGCAGCCCGCCTGGGCGGGCGCGGGCCGGCGCGAGGCTGTCGAATCCCTTCTTCCACCGGTCGAACCCCCAGCCTCGAGAATTCATGCTGATCTTGGTTTGAGCGTGTCGAAAATAGGAAAAGTGCCCCTGACCTGGGAGAATGCGTTTGCTGAAGACGCCGTCCACCCACATCGAGGAGCACTTTTCAGGTGCAGCTTACCGACTGGTCCAAGGATCTGGCCGTGGAAGTCGCCGGCCACGGGGTCGTGTCGCACACCGGGTCGGCCGCCCTGCGGCTACTCGCCGACGGCACCGGCCTGACGCCGGCGTTGTCGAGGGCGTTGCGCCGGCGCGGGTTCGCCCCGGTGCACGACCGGGGCCGAGTGCTCACCGACACCGCGGTGCTCATCCGGACGGGGGCACCGTGTTCTCCGATCTGGTCACGCTGCGCGATCAGGGCGAGCTGTATGGCCCGGTGGCGTCGGACCCCACGCTGTGGCGGGCCCTGGACGAGATCGGTGAGGCCGCCCGCGAGCGGATCGCCACCGCACGGGCCCGCACCCGGCGCCACGTGTGGGAACTGATCGAGGCCCGACACGGGCAGATCCCGGCCTCCCGGGTGGCCGACCGCGACCTGGGCAAGACGATCGTGATCCGGCTCGACGCCACGATCCAGCTCGCGCACAGCGCCAAGGAACAGGTCGCGGGCACCTTCAAGGGTTCCTACGGTCATCACCCGCTCACCGCATGGTGCGACAACACCGGGGAGTCGCCGACGGCACGGAGATGACCAGGGCGTGGCGCTGGACCCGGTAGAAGAGTCGGTCCGCCTGAAGATCGACTTGAACGCCGAGGTCCCGCGTGTCCGATCCTGTCACCTACACCGCCGTGCTCCCGATCGGGGAGTTCACCGTCGCGTTCGTGTCCGGCCTGCTCGGCGCCGAACGACGCCGGCGGGGGACGCGACCCGCGTCTGCCAGCTCGCAGTCGACAGCGGCTCCACGGCCTACCGCTATCTGCACGAGGCGATCGACGTGCTCGCCGCCGAGGCACCGGGCCTGCAGGGCGTGCAGCTGGCCGCCCGCACCGCCGGTCACCCCACGTGCACCTCGATGGCACCTTGATCCGCACCGACCGCCGCCCCACACCCGGCAGGGTTGCGACTCGGGCGTGACCAGGTGGGCCGGCTGATGCGCATGGCTGGCATCCAGGGGGTGCGCCGTGGGGCGCACTACGTGACGACCCCGATCCGGGACGAGCGGGCGGCCCGACCGCGACGATCTGACTCAGGCCGCGCTCGCAGAGGTGCTGTTGGTGGGAGGGGTCCCGGCAGAGCGTGCCGCCGATCTCGCCACCGTCGGGCTTGCCGCGGCCGAGGGTGCGCTGCTGCTCGCCCCGCACAGACCGGGACGTGGCGCCGCTATACGCGGTCCGGGACCACCTGGTGTCCGTCGTCGCGAGGGAGATGATCTGATGCGCGTGCACCACCCCAACTGCGGCATCATGCGTCCGCCCGGTGGGCGCCTCGTGGACGGCAGGCCGGGATCCGCAGGCGTGCGAGGTCGGTCTGTCACTGCCTGCTGCTGGAGACCGAGGCCGGGCTCGTGCTCGTTGAGACGGGGATGGGCACACCGGAGGGACGGGATCCCGCCGCATGGGTCGGGCAGTCGGTTCGTGGCACTGACCGATCCCCTGCTCGCGGAGGACGAGTCCGCCCTGAGCCATGTGCGGCGCCTCGGGCTCGACGCGCGCGACATCCAGCACGTCGTGCTGACCCATCTCGACCTCGACCATACGGGCGGACTCGTCGACTTCCCCGAGGCGACGGTCCGGCGGCTAGGGCATCGAGCTGCGCGCCCTGCAGGCGCCCCGCGACCGGGCCGAACAAGGGCGCTAATGCGCAGCGCACTTCGCCCACGGCCCGCGCTGGCAGCCTTACGAGCTCGGAGGCGTTCGGCTTCGCCGCGGTTCGCGAGCTGGCCGGCCTGCCCGCTGATATCCTCCTCGTGCCCCTCGCCGGACACACCCGAGGTCACACCGGAATGGCGGCCGACACCGGGCACGGCTGGTCGCTGAACGCCGGCGACTCGTACCCGTTCCGCGGAACGGTCGGGCCGCAGCTCCGCCGCACCCCGCCCGGCATCGCTGTTCGAGACGCTGATGCAGACCGAGCGGTGGCCCCGGTTGGAGAACCAGCCCGACTGCGCACGCTGCCGGCACCGGCCTGCCCACCCCGTCTGCTCGAACCGGCCGATCTCCCCGAGCCGTGGAATGCGCCACCCGAAGCGGCATCCGGGCCACCGGCGTCCTGGCGCGCCTGGATGAGCCCACCCACCCGAACCGGGGTGAACGCGCCTCTCAGCAAGCCCGAGTAGCGAGCGCGCGATCGACGGAGCCGGCGGAGTAGATCTCCTCTACGACCAGGGCGACGCCACCGGCGACGCCCGCCCGGTCTCCAAGATCGCTCGTGGTGACGCGCAGGTCGCGTGTGGCGAGTGGTTGGGTGCGCTGGAAGAGTCGCTCCTTCAGCGCCGGCATGAAGTGCTCCTGGGCGCGGGTCACGTCGCCGCCCACGACGAGGACGCCCGGGTTGATGAGGCTGACTGCGGTGGCGAGCACCTCGCCGATCTGCAGCCCTGAGCTCCGGACGAGCGACACCGCGAGCGGGTCCCCTCTGTGGGCGAGGTCCATCGCCTCGCGGCTGGTGCTGGCTGGCGCGCCCGCCTCGGCCAGGTGACGGGAGATCGCGCCGCCGCTCGCGCTGGCGGCCAGGCAGCCGCGGGCGCCGCACGCGCAGACCGGGCCGTCGTCGGTGCTGGTAACCCGTACATGGCCGATGTCGCCCGACCCGCCGTTCACTCCGCGCACAAGGTGCCCGTCCACGACCATGCCCGCTCCGATCCCGGTCGCCACCTTGATGAACAGCAGCGACGGGCACTCCGGCGCCGCCACCGAGAACTCGCCGAGGGCCATCAAGTTGGCGTCGTTCTCCACGAACGCGGGCACGCCGAAGGCGTCCTCGAGCCGTTCCCTGACGGGATGGTCGTGCCAGCCTGGCATGATCGGCAGTCGTACCGGGCGGCCGGTGCGTACGTCCACTGGCCCCGGTATGCCCACACCGATGCCGACGACCGGTGGTAGTTCGGGGCCGGCGTCGCGCAGCATCCGCCGCCATGCCGCCTGCAACCACTCCAGGCATTCGTGCAAACCGTCGCTGATGCGCAGGCTGCGTGCCGTCTCGCCGAGGCACACGCCCGCCAGGTCGGAAAGCATCGCTCGTGCGTGGGTCGCGCCGACGTCGGCGGACAGCACGAGGCCGTGCCGCTCGTTGAAGGCCAGGACGGTCGACGGCCGGCCGCGCGCCCCGGTCTCCCTCAGCGATGACTCGCGCAGGTACCCGGCCGACACCAGCTGGTCCACGCGGGTGGCCACCGTCGACCGGGAGAGCCCCGTGAGCTCGAGCAGGTCGCGCCGGGTTCGCGCCCGGCCGGTCCGGATGAGGTCCAGTAGCCGTCCGCCGCTGGTAACCGACCACGCGTCGGCGCTGCGCGTGGAGGCGCTGGCCGGTTCCTCCACGCCGCTTCCCCTCAGCATGGGAACGGCTCGGCCGGGGGCAGCGTGGTGCATCGCCGCCGGATGCGGTTCCAGCTCGGCTGTCCCTCCCCGAGGACGGTGATCGCGTCGACGTCGCCGACCGGGTGGAACGTCACGGGCGCGCGCCTCCTAGGGTGTCGTCGTGTCTCGATACGAAGGAGCACGATGAGCAGGCTGACAGCCTACGGCCACTCGTGGGTGCAGGGTGCTGGCGCTTCGGCGCCGCACCGGCGGCTCGTGGACCTGACAGCCTGCTCGCTCGGCCTGCTGCCGGATAGCCGCGGGGTCGGCGGAACCCTGAGCACGCAGACCGCCGAGCTGGTGCGCCGCGTCGCCCCGCCGCCCTCGGCGGCATATCTCGTCATGACGGGACTCAACGACATCCGCCTGCGCGGAGACTCGCGGCGCGCGCTGCACGAGTACGGCAGCGCGCTCGACGCCGTGCTGGGCGCGGTCGCCTTGGCGTCCCCGGCAGCCGTCGTCGCGGTTGTCGAGCAACCGCACCTGCTCGACTACTCCGGGCACGCGCCGCATGACCGCGGCACCGACGGGCTCGTCGATCGCGGAAACGATGCCCTGCGCGAGGTGGTCGCCCGCCACGCCGGCGCCGTGGCGGTGCACGCGGAGGGCTGGGACCGGCACACGATGCTGGACGAGGACACGGTGCACCCCAACGACGCGGGCCACGCCGCGGTCGCGCAGGCGGTTGCGGCCGCGCTGAAAGCGCTCCTGCGGGAACCTGCCGGATCGCGACCTGTTTGACCGCGATCCCTTCGATCGCGGTCTCACTGCTCGCTCATCGCCAGGACGAGGCCGGTCCAGGACTGCGGAACGGCACCCAGCGCCTGCCCGGTCTCGGCGTCCCAGTACTCGGCCCATCCGGTCGCAACGGCCGTCTCGCGGGTCCGACTGGCGAGCAGCGCGGCGTCGTCGTGGCGGCCCCAGCGGAGCTGGGCGAGGTGCAGTAGGTACGCCAGGTGCGGCCATGCCGCACCGCGCCAGTAGGCTCCGGGGCCGTAAGCGGGGTGCGTACGTGCCACATTGGCCGGCCCTGCCGGTGAACCGAACCGGTCCAGCGCCCCGACCTGATCGAGGGCGGCGTGCGCCCGGGCTGGGTCGTCGGTCACCAGGGCCCCCATGACCCCGTCGCTCAGCGGGATCCGGGCCGAGGGCCCGCCGCCGACGATCGGCCGGTCGACCCACAGCTGCTCCTCGGCATCCCACAGGTGTGCATCCCCTGCCGCAGCGAGGCGCCGCGCCCGATCGGCCATGCCGTCGTCGTCGAGCACGTGCGCCAGCTCGGCGTAGTTGAACGCGACGTAGGCGTTGAAGGCTGCGGGCTGCACCACGAACGTCGAGGACCACGTCGCGGCTCCGTCACGGTCGAAGGACAGGTCGTGCACCCTTGCCGCGTTCCAGGCGCTGCGGGCGGCACGGTCGTAGTCGGCGGGCGTGCGTCCCGGCGCCCCCCAGTCGTCCCACCGGGGGGAGTGGTCGTTACCCGCCTCCCAGGGGTGGACGACGTGCAGCAGGCCCTCTGGTGAGCGGCGGTTCTCCCAGAGCCAGTCCAGGCCGCGGCGTGCCCGCTCCAGCATCTCGTCATCGGGCCGCATGCCGCGCTCGCTGAGCACCCGCACGGCGTGGCCGAACATCGGGGGCTGAGCCAGGGACGACGTGTGCGGTAGCGGCCCCAGCCACGTGCCCGGGGCGCCGGCGCCGTAGCGCATGTGTGGGACCAAGCCGCCGGTAAGCTGCCCGGCCAGCACGGCCTCGAGTTCGACCGTGGCGCGCTCGTCCCCGAGGTGCGCCCAGATCACGGCGTGGAAGCAGGAGTCCCAGAGCCACAGGTGCGGGTAGGTTGCGGGGTTGGGTACGCAGAAGCCGCGCGCGCCGTCCCAGTGCGCTTCGAGTAGCGCACGCACCGGGCGCTCCAGCGGGTCAGTCCGACCAGGCATGTGTGAGCACGAGGTCGAGGGTGGCGGCCGCACTCCAGGACTGGTCGACGCTCCCGAGAGGCTCGCCGGTCATCGGCTCGTAGTACTCGGCGAGCGAGCCCTCCGAGAGTTCTGCGAGGGCTGCCCGCCGCAGTGCCTCGGCTACGTCCGTGACACCGCGGCGCGCGAGCATCCAGGCGACGAACCAGTTCATCACCGGCCAGCTGGGCCCCCGCCAATACGCCCGCGGCCGAAAGTCCGGCGACGACGGGCTTGTCGTGGGCAGCACCGGGTGGCGCAGCGCGGGGTGGCCGGTCCACTGCGGTGACCGCAGCAACGCGAGCATCTCTCGCTCCTGTTCGGCGTCGAGGCCGCCGCATACCAGCGGTGCGAACCCGGCGCACGTCTCTGCGGGCAGGGGCGCGCCGGTGAGCAGGTCGGTGTCGACCGCGAGCCCGGAGCCGGGATCGAGGGCGCCCGCGACGCCGCGGCGAAAGCGCTCCGCGGCCTCGCGCAGTTCGGCCCCCTCCGGGCGTCCGAGACGCGTCGCCAAGTCGGCGAGTGCCTCGTTCGCCACAGCGAACACCGCGGAGGCGAAGACGTCCGTCGCGAGGAACTCCGCCGTACGTCGCACCTCGGCGTCGTCGTAGCGGGCCAGCTTGAGGCGCTCAACGATCCACAGGTACCGGTCGTACTCCGCGGAGGTGGGTCGTTGACTCGGGTCCACCACCACCTCGATGTCCCACCGGGCGTAGAGCGGTAGCTCGGCCCCGACCGTGACGCGGGAGTACACCGCGTCCCAGCGCGGCGAGTTGTCCATGCCACTCTCCCAGCCATGGTAGACGGTGAGCAGGCCGTCGCCGTCGGGGTCGCGCCGCCGGGCGAGGTATCGATGCCAGGCCAGCAGCCGGTCGAAGGTGGACGGCAGCCACTCCTTCACGTGCGCCGCCGCGGCGCCACCTTGGTAGGCGGCGACATCGGCGATGCGCTCCACCGCGAGAGCGTGGACGGGGGGCTGACAGACGCCGCTCGTGCGCGGCTGCGTCGGAGCGTCGTCGGTCAGGTTGGCGCACGCCCATCGGTCGGGACCGGGAAAGTAGCCGTTCGCGTGCGGGTCGAAGACGATGTGCGGGAGCATCCCGGTCCGCCACTGACCGGCGAACAGGGAGTCGAGCTCGGCACAGGAGCGGGGCACGTCGAGGTGGGCCAGCCCAACCGCGACGAAGGCGGCGTCCCAGCTCCACTGGTGGGGGTACAGGTCGGGGGCGGCGCGGGTCATCGACCCGGTGCTGTTGCCGCGCAGAACGTAAGCGGCGCGGGCGACCAGCTCGCAACGGTTCAACATTTTGCTCACTGCTGGCCCCGCAAAAACGCGGTGGCGCGGGGAAGCACCACGTCGGCGTTGCCGCTGAGGCGACATTCGAACGACAGGTATCCGCCGTAGCCGACGCCGCTGAGCGAGCCGAGAAAACTCGCCCAGTCGAGGTGCCCGGCGCCGGGCTCGAGGCGGTTGCTGTCGCTGACCTGGACATGGCCGATCCGGGGCGCAACGGCCCGCAGCGCGGCGCCGACGTCTGCCTCCTCGATGTTCATGTGATAGCTGTCCGCGGCCACCTGCACAGAGGCCAGACCGACCGCGTCGGCCAGTTCCGCGGCGGCCGCGACCGTGTTGACCATGTGGTCCTCGTAGCGGTTGAGGGGTTCGAGCAGAATCGCGACGCCCTCCGCCGCGGCGTGCGCCCCCAGGGCGGCCAGCCCGTCGAGCAGCACCTCGCGGTCCTGATCGGGCGGGCGTGGCGGTTCGAAGGGGGGCAAACGGCGGGAGAACATGCCGTAGGAGGCGGGGGTGACGGCGCCGGTGCCGCCGAGCTCGGCGACGACGGAGAGCTGAGTCCTCATGTTGGCCACCGCGTCGCTCCGGCGTGCGGGGTCGAAGTCGCCGATGAAGTGGTCCATCTCGACGCACACGACGGGCATGGGCACGCCATCGCGCAGCGCGGCACGCAGCTCGGGCAGCCGCGAGCGCAGCCGGTGATCCCCCTTGCCGCGCAGCTCGATGGCGTCGAAGCCGTAGTGCTGCGCCGCGTCCCACTTCTCTTGCAGGGTCGCGCCGGGCAGCAGCTGCTCCTGGCATGCCAGCTTCATGCCGGGACCTCCTGACGCTCGTCGTCGGTCCGGAAGTCGAGCACCACCTGCAGGGCATCCTGCGGGCGCTCGTCAAGCAGGTGGAAGGCCGCCGCCACGTCCGTGGCCGGCACGACGTCGGTGACGAGGGGGGCGACGTCCACGCGACCCGCCTGCACGAGGTCGACGAACACCTTGTGCAGTCGCTCGACCGTCCAGCGACTCTGCAAGGCGGCGGGAACGCCGCCGATCTGCGACGCGACGATGTGCACCCGGTTGAGGTGAAATTCCTCGCCGAGTCGAAGCCCGATTCCCTCGCCCTGGTAGAAGCCGGCGGCGACGACGCGGCCTCCGATCCCGACCGTGCGGAGGGCCTCGTGCAGCGCGGGGTACGACCCGCTGATCTCGATAGCGACGTCCGCCCCCGTCGCCCCGGTGTGTTTGCGCACCGCCTCGGCAGGGTCGCCTGCCTGCGCGTCCACGGTGTGCGCTGCCCACTTCTGGGCCAGGGCGAGCCGGCCGGCCAGGATGTCGACGGCGGTCACGTCGGCGCCGTTGAGGGTTGCCAGCTGGGTTGTCAGCAATCCCAGCACACCCTGTCCGAAGACCGCGACTCGCTCACCGACGTGCAGATCGGCCGAGAGCACAGCCCCCAGCGCGATCGCGCCCACCCGGGCGAAGGTCCCGTGCAGGGGTTCGACGTCCGCAGGCAGGACGGACCGCGCCAGTCGGTCGGCGGGAAGGATGGCCTCGCTGCGGTGACCCCAAACGCCGTAGACGATGTCGCCAGGTGCCAGGGCGGGCGGGTCACCGCCACCGGCGGGCGGAGCGGCTACCTCCTTCACCACGCCGACCTCGCTGTACCCCCACCCTCGTAGGGGATAGCTGAACGTGGTTCCGCCGGGAGAGAACAACCGCCGGTCCGGGTCCCACGACCGGCTGAGGTATGGGTTCGAACCGCGGTAGGCGGTCATCTCGGTGCCTGCGGAAATGCCCGAATACAGCGTGCGGACGCGGGTGTGGCCGGACACGAGCGGCTCTCGGGCGACTTCTTCCAGACGGACCTCACGCGGTCCGGTCACGCTCACGACGACGGGAGGGCTCAGGGATAGGGAGGCCACATTACGATGCAACATGAGACGAATTACTCCTGTCAATAGGCAAAAGAGGCCTTGCGGTCAAGCGTAAAAGGTAGTTCACTGCCGGTGCCGTCCAGCGCCGGGCCATCTCCGCCGCGGCTGTGCGGCGCCAACCATCCCGTGACGCGAGGAGAGCGCCGATGAGGAGCACGAGACGCCGGGCGGCGGCAGCCGCGACCGGTCTGGCCCTACTCGCCGTGACCGCCTGCGGAGGAGGAGGTTCCGGCGGCGGCGGGGGTGGCTCGACAGAGCTGATCGTCGTGTGGACGACGGACACGTTGCCCGACCGGGTCGCGGCGACCGAAGCAATCATCGCTGACTTCACTGCGCAGACCGGGATCGAGGTCGACCTCGTCGGAGTGGCCGAGGATCAGTTCAACCAGGTGCTCACATCGGCGGCCGCAGCGGGCGAGCTGCCCGATGTCTTGGGGTCGCTGTCCCTTTCCGCCATCCGCACGCTGGGCGCCAACGACCTCGTGGACACCGAGGCGAACGCCGCGATCGTGGAGAGGCTCGGCGAGGACACCTTCGCCGAGCGAGCGCTGGAGCTGACCCGGGACGGCGACGAGCAGCTGGGCGTACCCGACACCTCCTGGGTGCAGCTGATCTACTACCGCAAGGACCTCTTGGACGCCGCGGGCCTCGCCGCCCCGGACACGTATGAGGCAATGCTGGCCGCGGCGAAGGCCCTGGACTCCGAGCAGATGGCCGGGTTCGTGGGCGCGACGGCTCCTGGTGACTCCTTCACAGAGCAGACCTTCGAGCACGTGGCGCTCGCCAACGGATGCGAGCTGGTGGACGACCAGGGCAGGATCATGATCGGCAGCGGCAACTGCGTCGGGGCCTTCGGCTTCTACGGCGATCTCGTGTCCAACTACTCGATGCCCGGCGCTCAGGACGTCGACACGGTGCGGGCCTCCTACTTCGCCGGTCAGGCGGCGATGATGATCTGGTCGACCTTCGTGCTCGATGAGATGGCGGGCCTGCGCGACGACGCACTTCCCAGCTGCCCACAGTGTCAGGCCGATCCGGCCTTCCTCGCGAAGAACACAGGCGTCGTGGCGGCTCTGCAAGGGCCGGACGGCCAGGAGCCCGCGCAGTTCGCGCAGGTGGTGTCCTGGACCGTTGCCGCGGACTCCGCGACCGAGCCCGCGTCCGCCTTCGTCGAGTACATGATGAGCGACGGGTACGTGGACTGGATGGCCATCGCCCCCGAAGGCAAGTTCCCCGTCCGGGCCGGCACACAGGAGTCGCCGACCACGTACGTGGACACCTGGAAGACTCTCCCGGTCGGCGTCGACCGGAAAGCCCCGTTGAGCGAGTTCTACGGTCCCGAGATTCTCGACCAGCTCACGAGCGGACTCGACTCGATCAGCCGTTGGGGCATCACCCAGGGCCAGGGCGAGCTGATCGGTGCGACGCAGGGTGAGCTGCCGGTGGCGGAGGCAGTCAGTGCGGTGACCACCGGGGGAGCCAGCGCGGAGGACGCTGCGGCACGCGCCCAGCAGGCCGTGCAGGCGATCGCGGACAGCCTCCGATGACCTCCGGCGTCGGGGACGATGGCTGGCGGGTTCGGGAGTCGCTGCGCCGGTCGGAGGCGCGAGCGGGTCTGGCGCTGATCTCGCCCACGTTGGTCATCGTCCTCGTCGTCGTGGTCGTGCCGATTCTGTGGACGGTGCTGCTGGCGTTCCAGCGGGTCCGGTTGCTCAACCTGCGCTCCGCCGACCTCTTCGACCCCCTCACACTCGACAACATCCAGGCCGTGCTGGGGTCAGCGGGCTTTGTGGAGTCGCTGGTGACGACGCTCGCCTACGCGGTGCTCGGGACCGGGTCGGCGATCGTCGTCGGCCTGATGGCGGCGCTGGCGTTGCGGGGCGCGTTCCGGGGGCGCACCGGTACCCGAGCTGCCATGTTGCTGCCCTACGTGGCCCCCGTGGTGGCCGTGACCTTCGTCTGGCGGACGATGCTCAACCCGCAGTTCGGCGTCGTCAACGAGTGGGGCGTCCGGCTGCTCGGGTGGGACTCGCCGGTGGCCTTCCTCAGTCAACGCAGTGCCCAGGTCTCGGTGTCCGGCATCGAGATCGACATTCCCGTCGCGCTGCTCACCGTCATCGCCTTCGAGGCTTGGCGGTCGTTTCCGTTCGCATTCCTGTTTCTCACGGCCAGGTTGCAGGCCGCGCCGGCGATGCTGGAGGAGGCGGCACGGGTCGACGGGGCCACGCCAAGCCAACGCTTCCGCTACGTGATCCTGCCCCAGCTGATGCCGACCATCGCGGTGCTGGCCGTGCTGAGGTTCATCTGGACCTTCAACAGCTTCGACGACATCTACCTGCTCACCGGTGGAGGCGCGGGCACGGAGGTCATCAGCGTGCGGGTGTTCGACTTCCTGACCGCCCGCGGCGACATCGGCATGGCCTCGGCCCAGGCGCTGGTGCTCGCGGTGATCCTCGCCGTGCTCGTCGGCTTGTACCTGCGACGCTTCGCCACCCGGGAGGAGGTATCCGGATGAGTGCACCGACACGCCTCGAGAGCCGGGACGATGGCCGCGTCAGCCCGCCGCCCCGCCGCTGGACGCGCGACACCATCGAGACCCAGGTGTTCCGCATCCTGCGATGGGTCGTCATCGCCGCGTTGCTCGTCGTGACGCTGTTCCCTTTCTATTACATGCTGCTGCTGTCGGTGCGGTCGCTCGACGAGGTGCTGCTGGACCCCGGCGCTCTGTGGGTACCTCCGAACGAGCTGGACCTCGGCACTTATGCGGAGGTGCTCAGTTCGCAGGAGTCGGGCGGACAGGGGTTCCTGCAGTTCATGCGCAACAGCGCTCTCGTGGCGTTGGGGACGGTACTGCTCACGCTGCTCGTATCGTTGCCCGGCGCCTACGCCGTCAGTCGGCTGCGCTTCTTCGGTCATCGCCAGGTCAGCGCGCTCTTCCTGGCCGTGTACCTTTTTCCGAGCATCCTGTTGGCGGTGCCGCTGTTCGTGTTCTTCAGCCGGGTGGGACTGCGCGGTCAGCTGGCCGGGCTGCTGCTGGTCTACGTCTCGCAGATCGTCGCAGTGTCCATCTACATGCTGCGCAACTACTTCGACACGATCCCGGTGAGCCTCGAGGAGGCGGCAGCAATCGACGGCTGCAGTCGGCTGGGCGTCATGTGGCGCATCAGCTTGCCTCTCGCCATGCCAGCGATCATGGCGAACGCACTGTTCATATTCATGATCGCCTGGAACGAGTTCCTCTTCGCGCTGCTGTTCCTCCTGGAGGAGCGCGACAGCTGGACGGTCTCGCTGGGCCTCTCCCAGTTGAGCGGCAGCATCGAGGTACCGACGACGGTGCTGATGGCGGGCTCGGTCATCATCACGGTGCCGATCATCGTCGTGTTCTTTGCGACCGAGAAACTGCTTGTCGAGGGCCTCACGGCCGGGGCGGAGAAGGGATGACCACGCGGGACGCTGCGGCCCCGGTCTACGACCCGAACCCGGCGCACGACGCCACCGGCGGAGAGGTCGTGCCGGGCTGGGACGAACCCGTCACCGACCTCGACGCCCCGTGCATCCTCGCCCTCGACGGACCGGCGGCCGTGGACTGGGACGCCGTGGTGAACGCCCTTGCGGCGGCGCTCCGACGGCGGGGGACGGATGTCGTCCGCGTCGACATGAGCGGCTACTGGCACCCGTGGCCGGAGGTGGTCGCCTCGACGTCATCCCTGGGGCTGGCCGATGACCCACATTTCGAGCGGCCGGCAGGCGGCCGGATCGCTGATCTGGTCGAGGTGCCGACACTCCATCGAGCCGAGTCGCACGAGGTTGTCGTGGTGTCCGGACCGGGTGCCGCCCTCCTCGAGCATGACGTGCTCTGGTACGTCGACCTGCCCAAACGCTTCGCCGAGGCGGACGTCGCCGCCGGGTGGGCCCGCAACCTGGGGCAGCGCGACGGCGACGGGCCTGCCACCACCAAGCGGTTGTTCTATGTCGACTGGCCGCTGCTGGACCGGCACCGTGACGACATCCTGGCGGCCGTCGACCGCTGGTTCGACCTCCAGGACGTGCGCCGACCCACCTCCCTGAGCGGCACGGCCCTGCGGCACACCCTGGCCGCGCTGGGGCGGCGCCCGGTGCGCATGCGACCGACGTTCAACACCGCCCCGTGGGGCGGTCAGTGGGCCCACCGTGAGCTGGGCATGGAGTCGGGCGGGGTCAACACCGCGCTCGGCTACGAGCTCATCGCCCCCGAGAGCGGTGTGCTGGTGGGTGGCCACCGGACGCAGGTGGAGCTCCCGCTCCAGCTGGTTGTCCGGTGGCCACCGGACGCAGGTGGAGCTCCCGCTCCAGCTGGTTGTCGCCGCCCATCCGGCGACGGTGCTGGGCGCCCGGGTGCACGCCGTCTTCGGCACCTCGTTCCCGATCCGGTTCGACTACCTCGACACTGTCGATGGCGGCAACCTGTCGGTGCACTGCCACCCGCAGTCGACATACATGCGTGACGTGTTCGGCTGGCCCTACACCCAGCACGAAACGTACTACGTCGTCGTCCGTGGGTCGGAACGCCGCGTATTCCTCGGCCTTCACGAGGGCGTCGACGTCGAGGAGTTCCGCCGCGACACCGGGCGCTCGCAGGACGTCGGCGACGAGGTGGACATTGAGCGCTGGGCGCAGACCTTTCCGGCGGAGGAGCACCAGCTCTTCTGCATCCCGGCCGGCACTCCACACGGCAGTGGTGCGGGCACGGTCGTTCTCGAGGTGAGCGCCACGCCGTACCTGTACTCGGACGCAGGGCTCCGGGTGGCGCGAGGAGGTGCTCGGCGCGCTGCCGGAGATGTTCTACGAGGTGCGCAGGCTCGTTCTGGGCGACCACCCGTCGGCGCCGGACGACACCACGGACGGCTTCCACGTGCTCAATGTCGTCGACGGCGTAGGGGCCGAGGTCGCATGGGAGGGCGGACGGCGGGTGCTGGCCCTCGCGGAGACGATCGTCGTCCCCGCCGCGGTCGGCGGCTACCGGCTCCGCCGCGTGGGGTCAGAGCGTGTCCGCGTGGTGAAGGCGCTCGTACGATGACCGTCGTCCCGGTGCTCGAAGTGGGGGGCACCCACGTGACTGCGGCGCGGGTCGACACCGCCCGGTGGGCGGTGCCACGGGGCTCGACCATCCGCAGCAACCTTGACTCCGGCGGGGAAATCCAGGACATCGTCGCGGCGCTCGCCGGGGCCGGGCGCCGCGCCCACCCGCGCCCAGTGCGGCGTTGGGGAGTGGCGGTTCCTGCTCCATTCGATTACGAGGCCGGCGTGGCGTGGTTCTCCGACGTCGGCAAGTTCGATTCTCTCCACGGGTTGGACCTCCGCGTGGCCCTGCGCCATGTGCTGTCCAGCGCCGAGGTGCACTTCGTCAACGACGCGGAAGCAATTACGACCGGGCAGTGGCTGTCCGGTGCCGCCCGCGGTGCGCGTCGCGCGCTCGGGGTGACACGGGGCACCGGCGTGGGCTCCGCCTGGCTCGTAAACGGCGTCGCGGTGCAGGAGGGCCCGGGGGTCGCGCCCGGCGGACGCCTCGACCTGCTCGAGGTTGACGGCTCCCCGCTCGAACACCTCGTGTCCCGGCGGGCCATGCTCGCCCCATACGCCCAGCTCGCCGGGGACGATGCGCCTGTCGCCGACGCCGTCGACCTGGCGGAATGGGCGCGCGGCGGCAACAGTGCAGTAGCCGCGAGAGCACTGCATGAGGCGATGAGAGCGCTCGGTGCGGTGCTCGCGCCCCGGGGAGCCGCATTCGAGGCCGATGTCATTGTCGTCGGCGGCTCGGTCGCCCTCTCGTCGGATCTGGTCGTCCCGCCGTTGGCCGCCGCCGTGGACGACGTCGCTGCCCTGACCGGCTGCACCGTGCGGCTCGTGCCCGCGCAGACGGGTGTCGACGGTGCTCTCATCGGTGCTGCACGCGAGGCGGTGAGCCACTGATGATGGCCCTCCCTGCGGACCCGCCACTGCGGATCCTGGTATGGAACGAGGGGCAGCACGAGCGGCTCGAGGAGGATGTACGTGCCCGGTACCCAACCGGCATCCATGGTGCGATCGCAGACGGGCTGCGCCAGCACCTCGGCGGCATCGCCGAGGTGCGCACCGCCACTCTCGACGAGCCGCAACACGGTCTCACGGAGGAGGCACTGGACAGCACCGACGTCCTGTGCTGGTGGGGACATATCGCGCACAACAAGGTGGACGACACCGTCGTCGAGCGTGTCCGCCGCCACGTGCTGGCCGGAATGGGGCTCGTCGTCCTGCACTCCGGCCACCTGTCCAAGATCTTCGTAGCACTCATGGGCACCAGCTGCACCTTGCAGTGGCGCGCTGGACCTGACCGTGAGCTGGTCTGGACCATCGACCCGGCTCACCCGATCGCGGTCGGCGTGCCGCATCCGCTCGTGCTCGATCAGCAGGAGATGTACGGGGAGCACTTCGACATCCCCGCTCCTGACGAGCTTGTCTTCATCAGCTCGTTCAGCTGCGGAGAGGTGTTCCGCAGCGGGTGCACCTTCCGACGCGGCCGCGGCCGAATTTTCTACTTCAGTCCCGGCGACCAGAAGTACCCCGTATACCACGAGGCCAACATCCGCCGCGTGCTAGCAAACGGCGTCCGTTGGGCCGCGGCGACAACTTAGTGTCTCGTGTCCGAAGTCTTCTGACGCTGTGCTTTGGCCAGGATGGCCTCGGCGTCCTTGGTCCAGGTGAACGGTTCGCAGCGTTCGTTCCAGCTGTCGATGAAGCGGCGGATGGCCTCGACGAGGTCGCGGACGGAGTCGAAACTGCCCCGGCGGATGGCCTGGCGGGTGGTAACTGATCAGGTCGTTTGTGAGGCTTGATCGCCGGGATGAGATGATCATGGGGGTGCAGGCCGGGGAGGGGCGTCCGTCGTATGACGAGCTTGCTGCCCTGGTCAGCGAGCAGGCGCGGGTGATCAGCGAGCTTGGTGGACGGATGGCCGCGCTGGAAGTTGAGAACGCCGAGCTGAAGCGCCGGTTGGGCATGACGTCGGCCAACTCCTCCAAGCCGCCGTCGTCGGACTCGCCGTTCACCAAGCCCGCGCCGAAGTCGTTGCGCCGCAGGAGTGGACGCAAGCCGGGTGGACAACCCGGGCATCCGGGCTCGGCTCTGGCGCAGGTCGCGGACCCGAACACGCGCCTGCGCCACGAGCCCGGCCCGTGTGTGGGCTGCGGCGCGGACCTGGTGGACGCCCCAGAGGTGGGTGTGGAGCGGCGGCAGGTGCTCGACCTGCCGCCGATGACGGTGCAGGTGACCGAGCACCAGCTGATCGCGCGCCGCTGCTGCTGTGGTGTGACCACCTGCGGCACGGCCCCGGCGGGTGTGACGGCGCCGGTGCAGTACGGGCCGCGGATCACCGCGATCATCCTCTACCTGTATGTCAGACAGTTCCTGTCGAAGAAGCGCACCGCCCAGGCGCTGGCCGAGTTGTTCGGCACCCCGGTCTCGGAGGGCACCGTGGCGACGATGACCACGCGCGCCGCTGAGGGGTTGGACGGGTTCCTCACCCAGGTCAGCGACCGTATCGCCGACGCCGAGGTGGCCGGTTTCGACGAGACCGGTCTGCGGGTGGCCGGCAAGCTGGCGTGGGTCCACTGCGCCCGCACTGAGAAGTACACCTTGATCACCTGCCACCCCAACCGCGGCCGCAAGGGCATCAACGCCGCCGGTGTCCTCGGCCGGTTCCGCGGGGTCGCGGTGCACGACGCGTGGGCGCCGTATGACACCTACGCCGACGTCGAACATCAACCCTGTTGCGCGCACGCCCTGCGCGAGCTGGCCGGCGTCACCGATACCGCGCCACCGGATGCCGACTGGTGTTGGGCCACCCAGGCCTCCGACGCGCTCGTGGCGATGCAACGGCTGGTGGCCCAGGCCATCTCCAGCGACGCCGGTGACGCCGACACCGTCGATCCCGACGCCCTGGCCAGGCAGATCCAGCTCTACCGCTCGGCAGCCCAGATCGGCCTCACCCAGACCGCCGCACGCTGCGACGCGGTGATGAAGCGCCACAACGCGCTCGCCCGCAGGCTCCTCGATCGGCAGGACGACTATCTCCGCTTCACCAACGACCGGCGAATACCCGCCGACAACAACGGCTCCGAACGCGACATCCGGGGGCTTATTCACAAGTCTGAATGGTGACTGCTCTTCGTGACATGAGGGGTACGTCGAGCACTTGATCACGAGTCGGTCTCAATTCGTGCTTGACCGCGTGTCGCGCGAGATGCGCAACAGCTCTTGCCGTCTTGTTCGGTGTTCTCACGCATCGAAGGAAGATCGGCGAAGAGCTGTTGCGGTACGAGGCTATGACAGGGTAACCATTCACGTCTCGGTGTCGGGAGCTCATGGCGTGTCGTTGCGTGATCTCGGCGCCGCGGTGTGCTGATCATGTGGGGTGTCCCGGTCGGAGCAGCCGTCGCGCGAGGAGCTCGTCGCGTTGGTCGAGCAGCAGGCCCGGCTGATCGCTGAGCAGGCCGCGCGGATCGAGGCGCTACAGGCCGAGGTTGCAGAGCTCAAGCGCCGGTTGGGGCGCACCTCGCGGAACTCCTCGCAGCCGCCCTCGACGGATGGGCCGGCCGCACCGGCGCCGCGGTCGACCCGGCGCAGCAGCGGCCGCAAGCCCGGTA
>NZ_JAHKRK010000093.1 GCF_019396355.1 Pseudonocardia nigra | reverse complement strand
TTCCCGCCGGTGGCCTCGTGGCAGGCCCGGACGAATGCCGGCTCGGGCGGCCGCCCCAGTTCCCGGCGCACCAGGGTGGCGACGGCGGCCTCGCCGAGCGGGCGGGGGCGCACGAGTTCGGCCAGCGGCTCGGCGGCGAGCACGCCCCACAGGCCGCGCTCGGTTCCGCCCGCATTCGGGCGGGTGGCCACCAGCAGCGCCACCGGGAGGCCGTCCAGCCGGCGCGCGAGGGAGTCGAGGTAGCGCAGGGACGGCTCGTCGGACCAGTGCGCGTCGTCGACGACCAGCAGCAGGGCCGCGCCGGTCGCGAGGTTCGCCGTCAACCAGTACAGCCCGTGCAGGACGGCGAACGGCGCAGGCGCGTCCTCGGCTTCGGCCCCGCCCGCCCTCAGCGCGGGCTCGGCCAGCGCGGCCGCGCCCGACAGCAGCTCGGGGCGCGCCGCCGCCGGCGGCTCCAGCAACTGCCGGACGACCCCGAAGGCGAGCTCACGCTCCAGCTCCCCGCCGCGGGCGCTCAGCACCCGCAGCCCGCGCTCGACCGCCAGGGCGGCCGCGGCGCGCAGCAGCCGGGTCTTTCCGATGCCCGCCTCGCCCTCGACCAGGAGAAGCGCTCCGCGGCCCGAGACGGCGGACGCGAGCGCCTGCTCGACCGCCGCCAGCTCGGCGTCCCGGTCGAGGAGCCCGGTCACGACATCGTCCGGCCCCGTCATCCGGCTCCTCCCGTGGAGGATGTCCGGGGGACTATCAGGGTGCCGCGACGATGCCGGAAGCCCCGCGCGGTGCTTACCGTGCCGATCCGGGTCCTACCGGGCCCGCACCGCTCGCCCCGAGGGAACCGGACATGCTCAACCCCGCGCACTCACCCAACTTCAGCAGGACCTTCGCAGCGCTCTGCCTCGTCGCCGGCCCCGTGCTGCTGCTCGTCTCCGGGCTGGTCGCACCCACCTGGTCCGAGGACCCCAACGCCTACCTCGACGCGATCGCCGCATCCGGGAACGCAAACATCGTCGGCGCCTTCCTCTTCCTGGTCGGCGTCATTCTCACCATCGGCGGCCTGATCGGCGTGCTGCACCTGACCCGGGGCAAGCACGTCACCGTGGCCCAGGTCGGGGCGGGCATGATGATCGTCGGTGCCCTGTTCGGCAACTGGTTCTACGCTGCGATCCTCGAGACGACCGCGGCGCGGCCCGGGCTCGACCGGGGGCAGATGATCGCCCTGTTCGACCAGGCCGAGCAGAGCCCGTGGGGGATCGTCGGGTTCCTGAGCTACCTGGTCGGGATCGTGCTGGGCTCGATCGTGCTCGCCGTCGGCCTGCTGCTGCGCCGGGCCGCGCCCGTGTGGGCGCCCATCGCGCTGATCGCGTCCACGGTGGTCGGCTACTTCTCCGGCGACAGCTTCCTGTTGTCGCTGGTGTCGTTCGCGCTCCTGGTCGTGGGCTTCGCCGGGGTCGCGTGGCGGATGCTGACGCTGACCGACGAGCAGTGGGCGCAGTGGCAGCCGCTGCCGGACGCCCCGCGCCGCACGCGGCGGTCGATGACGACCGAGGAGCCGGCAGGCCCCGCACTCGCGTAGCCCGCGCAGCGGAGGAGGGGCCGCCGCGGAGTGACAGCAAGGTGGCGATACTGCCGCCCAGTGGCAGTATCGCCACCTTGCTGCGACCCGGACCACCCCGCCGCTGGCGGTCACACGAACGATCGTGCTAGAAATGCTCCTATGAGCAAGGGGGACGTGACCCGGGGCGTCATCCTCGAGGAGGCAGGCCGGCTCGCGAGCCGGGTCGGTCTCGCCGGGCTGACGATCGGGTCGCTCGCCGCGCAGACCGAGCTGTCCAAGAGCGGGTTGTTCGCCCACTTCGGCTCGAAGGAGTCGCTGCAGCTGCAGGTGCTGGAGCACACCTCCGAGCGCTTCGTGGCCGAGGTGATCCGCCCGGCCCTGCGCGCACCCCGGGGCGAGCCGCGCGTCCGTGACCTGTTCGAGCGCTGGCTGGACTGGGCCACCTGCCCCGGCGGTTGCCTGCTCGTCGCGTCCGCGTTCGAGCTCGACGATCAGCCCGGCCCGGTCCGGGAACGCCTGGTCCAGGACCAGCGTGACTGGCTGGACACCATCGCCATGGTCTTCACGGGGGGCATCACCGAGGGCCACTTCCGGCCCGACGCCGACGCCCGCCAGTTCGCCCAGGACCTCGACGGCGTGATGCTCGCCTACCACCTCGCCAGCAGGCTCCTCACCGATGCCGAGGCGGGCACCCGCGCCCGCCGCGCCCTCGACGCCCTGCTCGCCGCCGCCCGCTGACCCACCCCCTCTGAAGGAGTCCCGATGACCGAGTCGGCGCAAAATAGAACGATCGTTCGTGCTCATCGAGCGTTATGGGGTGGGCTGGAGCGCTACGCGCCACGCCTCGGGGCCCGGTGGGCGACACGGCTTTGGTTCACGGTCCCGCCCCCGATCCCACCCGTCCGGCTGCCCGCCCTGCCGCCGGGCGTGGACGCGGGCGTCGCGCTGGACGGGCGCGCCCTGCACGGCACGGCGTGGGGTGCGGGCCCGCCGGTGTACCTGGTGCACGGCTGGGGCGGGCGGTCCGGACAGCTCGGGGCGTTCGTGGCGCCGCTGGTGGCGGCCGGGCACCGGGTGGTCGCGATGGACGCGCCGGCGCACGGCGCCTCCGGTCCCGGCGCGCACGGGCGCCGATGCGGCAGCATCCCGGAGTTCGCGGCAGCGCTGCGGGCCGCGGTCGCCGTGCACGGCAGACCGCACGCCGTGGTCGCCCACTCGCTCGGCGCCGCCGCGGCCGCGCACGCCCTCCGCGAGGGGGTGCGCCCGGCCCGGCTCGTGCTGCTCGCGCCGGTGGCCGATCCGCAGCAGGCACTCACCACGTTCGCCGCGCGCGTCGGCTTCGGCCCCCGCATCCGCGCCGGGGTCGAGCGGGCCACCGAACGTCGGCTCGGGCTGCCGTGGGCGGCATTCGACGTCCCGGCGGTCGCCCGGTTCGTGGCCGTGCCGCCCACGCTCGTCGTGCACGACCGGCGCGACCGGGAGGTGGGCTTCCGCGAGGGTCGCGCGATCGCCGACGCCTGGCCGGGCGCGCGGCTGCTGGCCACCGACGGGCTCGGGCACCGCAGGCTGCTGCGCGACGACGCGGTGGTCGCCGACGTCGTCGGCTTCGTCGCTGATGGCGCCGAGACCCGGCGGTCGGCGTGAACCCGCCCGGGGTCACCGTCCGCCCGCTGCCCCGCCACGAAGCCGCGCACGCCGTCGACACGGTCTTCGCGGGGCTCTCGCCCCGCAGCCGCTACCTGCGCTTCCACTCCCCCGTGCCGCGCCTGCCCACGGCGGTGCGCGACCGGCTGATCGACCTGGACGGCCGGCGGCAGGCCGCCGTGCTCGCGGAGAGCGCCGGCCCTGGAGCGAGCGAGCCCATCGGCATCGCCCGGATCATCGGCGCCGGGTCCGGCGGCGCCGACCTCGCTGTCGCCGTTGTCGACGCCTGGCACCGGCGCGGGGTGGGCAGGCGCCTGCTCACCGCCGTCACCGCGCTCGCCGAGGAGATCGGCTACGGCGAGCTGCGCGGGATGGTGCTGCCGGAGAACGTCGCGATGCTGAGCCTGGCCCGGCAGGTGCTCCCGTGGGCGCGCCCGTGGTTCGACGGGGACGCGATCCAGTTCGTCGCGCCGATCGGGGAGGCGGCGTGGACGATCTCGGAGGAGGACGTGCTCGCCGACCTGCTGACGCGCTGACACCGAATGCGCGAACGGCACTCTCGTCCGATAGGTGTGGACGAGAGTGCCGTTCGCGCAACGAGTTCCGCGGACTATGCCGCCGCCTCCAGCACCAGGCGGTCGAGGCGGATGCGGTTGATCGCCGCCAGTTCCGCCCGCATCACGCGCCGCTCCGTCGCCGGGTCGTTGCCGAGCCGCCCGCGCAGGATCGCCAGCAGCTCGTCGGCGCCCTTCCCGCTGGCGCACACGAGGTAGACGTGCCCGAACTTCTCCTCGTAGGCCCGGTTGCCCTCGGCGAGCGCCGCGAGCACCTCGGCGGACGCGCCGCCGACGCCGCTCTGCTCGCGGCGCGACTGCGCGCTGTCCGAGCGCTCGCCGATCCGGGGGTGCCCGGTCAGCCCGTCGGCGACGTCGGCGTCGGTGAGCGACGCCTCGGCCGCGGCGTGCAGCGCGGCGGCCGACGCGTACGGCCGCCCGGCCGCCACCTCCCGCGCCCACCGCGGCGCCCGGCAGCACTCCAGCAGCAGCCGCTCGGCTTCTACCGCCGAGAGCGCGTTGAACCGCGTGATGCTCATCGGTCCCCGCCGAACGCCCGCGCGCGGGCGGTGTGAATCGGGTTCGCCTCCGCGACCAGATCGCAGAACCGGTGGTTGGCCACCTTCGCGATCTCGATCAGCGCCGCGGCGTGCTCCTGCGCCGGGGAGTTCGCCAGCCGCTGCCAGCCGTCGCGCAGGATGTGCTCGCGCTTCTCCACGTCCCGCACGCACACGATCAGCGGGATCCCGAACCGCTCGCGGTAGGCGGCGGTGAGCTGCTCGAACTCCTCGTGCTCGGTCTCCGACAGCCGGGTCAGCCCGGCCGTGGACTGGTCGCGCACCGAGTCCTCGCCCTCCTCGCCGAGCGCGACGCGGTCGCCGCCGAGGTCCGGGTAGAAGCCCATCAGCTCGCGCTGCTCCTCCTGGCTGCCGGAGAACAGCGCCTCCTGGAACGCCGAGCGCAGGTCGGAGATGTCGGTGAACGGCTTGCGGTCGTAGGCGCGCTCGACGGCCCACGCCGGGCCCTGGAACAGCCGCGCGAACGTCGCCACGAACTCCTCGCGGCTCATCCGGTTGACCTGGTCGAGCCGGACGGTCGGGGTGCCGGGCGCCCCGACGACGGCGGGGCCGAAGTCCTTGCCGACGTGGTGGAACACGACGTTGAGCACAATCGCGGTAAGGCTGCCCAGCGTGATGCCGGAGCCGAAGATGATCTGCGCCCAGCCCGGGACGGCCGTGGCGACATCGGGCTGCACGGTGACGAACACGGCGAGCCCGATGCTCGAGCCGACGATGACGACGTTGCGGTGGTCGTGGAAGTCCACCCGCGAGAGCGTCTGGATGCCGACGACGGCGACGGTCGCGAACATCGCGAGGGCCGCACCGCCCAGCACCGGGTGCGGGATGCCGGCGACGATCGCGCCCGCCTTCGGGATCAGCCCGATCACGATCATGAACGCACCCGCGGCGGCGACGACGTAGCGGCTCTTGACCCGGGTGAGCCGCACGAGCCCGACGTTCTCCGCGAAGCAGGTGTAGGGGAACGAGTTGAAGACGCCGCCGATCGTGGTGGCGAGGCCGTCGGCGCGCAGGGCGCGGGAGATGTCCTCGCGGCCGACGCGCTTGTCGACGATCTCACCGGTGGCGAAGACGTCACCGGTCGTCTCGACGGCGGTGATCAGCATGACGACGATCATGGAGATGATCGCGGCGATGCTGAACTGCGGCCACCCGAAGTGGAACGGGGTGGTGACGCCGATCCAGGCCGACTCGCCGACGGCTTCGAAGTGCGCATCGCCGAGCGCCCACGCGACCAGCGTGCCCAGCACCAACCCGATGAGCACCGCGACCGTCGCCATGAAGCCGCGGAACACCCGCTGGATGAGCACGATGACGGCGAGCGTGCCGAGGGCGTAGGCGAGGTTGCGCGCGTTGCCCGGCTCCGGGTGCGACCCGCCGCCGACGGCGTCGAGCGCCGCCACCGGCAGCAGCGCGATGCCGATGATCAGGATGACCGATCCGGTCACGACCGGCGGGAAGAAGCGGATCAGCCGGCTGAAGAACGGCGCGACGAAGAACGTCGCGAGCCCGGCGACGATCACCGCCCCGTAGATGACCAGCAGCCCCTCGGTGCCGCCGCCCGCCGCGAGAGCGATCGCGATCATCGGCGATACGGCCGTGAACGTGACGCCCTGCAGCAGCGGCAGCCGGACCCCGACCTTCCAGAAGCCCACCGACTGGATGATCGAGGCGATGCCGCAGGTGAACAGGTCGGCGTTGATCAGGTGGATGAGCTCCCGCTCGGAGAGCCCGATCGCGCCGGCCAGCAGGATCGGCACGATCACCGCGCCGGCGTAGAACGCGAGCACGTGCTGGAAGCCGTAGACGGCGAGCTTGCCCGGGGGCAGCACCTCGTCGACGGGGTGCACCCGTTTCGGGGCGGTGGTGGATCTGCGCATGGTCGTCAACACCTCGCAGGACAGGGAAGGGGCCCGAGTGAGCTGCGCCATACGATGCGCGACGACGCATCCGACCAACCACTCCCCGAACCGACAAAACCCCGTCCCCGCGCGGCGGCGGGATTGTGCGATCTGCCAGCGAGGTCAGGACGGGCGGCCGTCGAGCAGCCTCCCCCAGCCCGCGATCGGCCGGTCCCACCCGGTCATCCGCAGCGCCTGCCACAGCGTCACGGCGACGCTGTCGAGGACCGGGACGCCCAGCTCGGCCTCCAGGCCCGCGACCAGCGGCGCCGCCGCGAGGTTGGTGCACACGACGGCGACCGCGTCGACGTCGTGGGCTACGGCCCGCGCCATCGCCGCCAGGTCGGCCCCGGGGACGGAGGCGAACGCCTCGTTGTCGGTCAGGCCCGAGTGGTGCTCGGCGACGACGGCGACCCCCTGTTGCGCGTACTGCTCGGCCATCCGGGCCGCCACCTCGCCCACGTACGGGGTGACCAGACCCAGGCGCTTCACCCCCAGGACCGCGAACGCCTGCGCCATCGCCAGCGTCGACGTGGTCGCCGGGATCCCCGTCGCCTCCTGCAGCCGGTGGACCAGCTTCTCGTCGTGCCCCGCACCCAGCCACGACCCCGAGGTGCCGTTCCACACCTGGACGTCCACCCGCGCGTCGGCCAGCAGCTCCGCGGCCCGCAGCATCGGTTCGGCGGCGAAGTGCGCCGACGCGTCGAGCGTGATCGTGGTGACCGGCAGCCGACTGAAGTGCACGCTCACGTCGTCGACGCCGGAAAGGATCCGGTACGTCACCGGCTCCAGGCAGGTGTTCGACGACGGGGTGATCATGCCGATCCGGGTCACGCGAGGCTCCGCACCGACGCGCACGAGGAGAGCCCGCGGGTCAGCTCCTCCTTGTCCAGGTCGCGCCCGATGACCACCATCCGGCTGCGGCGCGGTCCGCTCCCCCACGGCGCACCGGGCTGCACGTCGTAGATCTGGTGGATGCCCTGGACGACGAGGCGGCGGTCGTCGTCGCGCACCGCGATCAGGCCCTTGAACCGGTAGAAGTCGCCGCCGCGCCCGTCGACGAGCCGCCGCAGCCAGTCGTCGAACGCCGCGCGGTCCACCTCCCCGTCGACCTCGATCCCGACCGACGTCAGCGTCGGGTCGTGCAGGTGCTCGGGCTCGTCGAGCCAGCCGGGCCGGTTCTGCAGCTCCCGGTTCAGGTCGAAGGCGCCGACCCCGAGGATCCGGGACAGCTCGATCCGGCCGTGCGTGGACGTCATCATCTCGGCGGTGGCGTTGATCCCGCGCAGGCGCTGCTCGACGACCCGCAGCTCGCCGGGCGTGACGAGGTCGACCTTGTTGACGACGATCCGGTCGGCGAACGCGATCTGGTCGACCACCTGGCCGCCGACGCCGTCGGGCGCCACCTCGTCGAGATGACCGCCCACGTGCTTGGCGTCCACCAGCGTCACGATCGCGTCCAGCTCGAAGTGGCGGGCGATCTCGTCGTCGACGAAGAACGTCTGCGCCACCGGGTTCGGGTCGGCCATGCCGCTGGTCTCGATGAGGATCCGGTCGAAGCGCTCGCGCCGCTCGAGCAGCGACCGCAGGATGTCGATGAGGTCGGTGCGCGCCGTGCAGCACAGGCAGCACCCGTTGCTCATCTCGATGATCTTCTCGTCGCCGCCGATCACGAGGTCGTTGTCGATCGGGATCTCGCCGAACTCGTTCTCGATGACGGCGATGCGGTGCCCGTGGTGGGCGGTGAGGATGTGGTTGACGAGCGTGGTCTTGCCCGAGCCGAGGAATCCGGTCAGGACGGTCACGGGGATCGTGGTCATGCGGCGCCTCCTGCGCGTCGGGGGACCTGGTCGAGCAGCCGCCGCGCGGTCGCGCGCGCGTCGGCGGAGACGACGATGCGGTCGCCGTGGAAGTCCGGACCCCGCGTGGCGTCCAGCCCCATCCGGGACGTGGTGCCGTCGCTGCCGGAGGACGGGTCGAGCGGTGAGCCGGGCAGGCCGTCGACGACGAACAGGTCGCGGTGGGGCTGGAAGTGGGTGGCGAGCGCCCACAGCACCTCGGCGTCGTCGGTGACGTCGACGTCCTCGTCGACGGCGATCACCGTCTTGACGTACGGATCCCAGCCGAGCAGACCCAGCATCACCTGGCGCGCCTGCCCCGGCCGCCGATGGCGCAGGCCGACATAGCAGTGGAAGTGGGTGCCCGACGTCGGGTAGTGCAAGGCCGTGACGTCGGGGAACCGCCCCATGAGCTTGGCGGCCATCTCCGCCTCGCGGGGGATCCGGGCGAGGTTGAGGTGCTCGGCGGTGTTGCCGCCCTCGACGTCGATCAGCAGTGGCTCGGCGCGGCGCAGGATCGTGTCGACGTGCAGCACGTTGTGGGTGGACCGGTTCGACGAGTAGCCGGAGAACTCGCCGAACGGGCCCTCGTCCGCCCGCGCGTCCGGGTCGATCGTGCCCTCGAGCACGATGTCGGCCCAGGCGGGCACGCCGATCCCGTGCCTCGGGGTGCGCACCACCTCCAGCGGCTCGCCGAACAGCGCGCCTGCGAGCGCGCGCTCGTCGACGTCGTAGCCGACCCGCGCGGACGCGGCGAGCATGAACAGCGGATGCCCGCCGATCACCATCGCCACCGGCATCGGCTCCCCGCGCTCGGCGTAGCGGCCCAGCATCCGCCACAGGTCCCCGCGCGAGTGCAGGCTGGTGGCGAGCTCCGTGCGGGCATGGACCATCGAGCGGTGGTAGCTCATGTTGCCCACGCCCGAGTCCGGGTCCTCGCCGACGATGATGCCGCTGGTGATGTACGGCGCCCGGTCGGAGGCGAAGTGCCGCAGCATCGGCACGGTGCCCAGGTCGACGTCGTCGCCGCGTCGCACCACCTCCAGGACCGGCCCGTCGTCCACCACCCGCGGCGGCAACGGCGTCGCGGTGCGCTGCTGGTAGGTCGCGTGCAGCCGGGCCGGCTCGCAGCCGAGCATCCGCGCGATCCGCCGCCGCGAGGCGAACACGTTGCTGAGCACGGGGACGCCGATCTCACCAGCGCTGAGGCCGTCCACCTTGCGGCACAGCACCATCTCGTCGCGGCCGGCCGCGGTGAGCTCGTAGATCAGGCCGGTGACGCCCTCGTCGGCCGCCACCGCGTCGTCGACGACGACCACGTCGTCGGGATGCTCGGCGAGGTACGAGTCGAGGAACGCGTGCGGGTCCTGCCGCACCGAAAGCCCCGGGTAGGTCATGATACCGCTCCTTCCACGGGCTGCACCGTGCGAACGGGGCCGTGCCAACGCGGGGAGACGTCGTGCTCGATCCCGAACTGGTCGAGCACCTTTCCGGACAGGTGCGCCAGGACGTCCTCGACCGAGGACGGGCGCTGGTAGAACGCGGACATCGGCGGCAGCACCGTCGCGCCGGCCTCGGTGACCGCCACCATGTTGCGCAGGTGCACGAGGCTCAGCGGGGTCTCGCGGGCCACCAGGACGAGCGGGCGGCGCTCCTTGAGGCAGACGTCGGCGGCCCGCGTCAGCAGGTCGTCGCCATAGCCGTGCGCCACCGCGGCCAGGGTCTTCATCGAGCACGGCACCACGGCCATGCCCAGCGTGAGGAACGAGCCGGACGCGATCGACGCCGCGATGTCGCCCCTCCGGTGCACGACGTCGGCGAGCGCGGCGACCTCCGACGGGCGCATCCCGGTCTCGAGCTCGATCGTGCGGTGCGCGGCGTGGGAGATCACCAGGTGCGTCTCGACGGTGCCCAGGCGGCGCAGGGTGCGCAGCAGGTGGATGCCCAGGTGCGGGGCGCTCGCGCCGGTGATCCCGACGACGAGCCGCTGGCGTGCCATGTCAGACCCGCTCCGTCGTCGTCCGGCGGGAGACGTGGAAGACGAGGTTGAGGCCGACGGCGACGATCGTGCCGATCGCGACCCCGCTCTTGAGGAACGTCTGCAGGACGTCGGGCATCTGCTGGAAGAAGGCGGGCGAGGTGGCGGGCACGATCCCGACGCCCAGCGCCAGCATGACGATCAGCAGGTTCCCGGGCGCCCGGAAGTCGACCCGGGACAGCAGCTGGATGCCGGAGACGGCCAGCGCGCCGAAGGTGACCACCGCCGCGGCCCCGACCACCGGCTGCGGGATCGCGGCCACCACCCGGCCGACGGGCTGCACGACGCCGAGCAGGATGAGGATCCCGCCGCCGACCGCCACCGGGAAGCGGCTGCGCACGCCGGTCAGCGCGATGAGCCCGATGTTCTGCCCGAAGGTGGTGTAGGCGAACCCGCTGAACACGCCGCTGATCGCCGTCAGCAGGCCGTCGACGCGCAGCAGCCGGGCGATGTCGCGAGGCCCGACCTTCTTGCCGACCACCTCGCCCACCGCGAGGCCCTGCCCGGCGCCCTCGACCATCAGCACGAACACGATGATCAGGAAGAGCAGGATCGACGGGACGTGGAACTGCAGCGGTCCGAAGTGGAACGGGGTGATCATGCCGAAGACCGGGCCGTCGCCGACCCCGGCCAGGCTCCCGATGCCGGCGATCCAGCCCGTGACCGCGCCGATGACGATCGCGAGCAGGATCGACAGCTGGCCGAGCAGGCCGCGCAGGAACCGGTAGAAGACCACCATCAGCGCGATCGTGAACGCGGCGAGGCCGAGCTTGCCGAGGTCGCCGTAGCCGGGAGCGGCGGGGTCGGAGCCGCCGGCGATGAGCCGGAAGCCCACCGGGATCAGCGTGAGCCCGATCAGCGTGATCACGGTGCCGGTGACCACGGCCGGGAACAGCGTCAGGAGCATGCTGAAGTACGGCGCGACCAGGATCCAGATGATCCCGGCGACCAGGAGCGAGCCGTAGACCGTGCCGAGCCCGTGGCTCTGGCCCACCAGGACCATCGGCACGATCCCGTTCGAGGCCGCCCCCACGACCAGCGGCATCCGGATGCCGAACGTCCAGAGGCCCAGTGCCTGCAGCAGGGTACCGATCCCGGCGAGCACCAGGTCGATGCTGACCAGCGCCGCGATCTGGTCCTCGGTCAGGCCGAGCCCGGCGCCGACGACGATCGGCACGATCACCACGCCCGCGTACATCACCAGCACGTGCTGGAGGCCGAGCAGGACGGTGGGGCCGGGCCGCAGGCGCTCGTCGACGGCAGACACAGCGGAGTCGGGCGCGCCGGGGTCGGGGGTTGCGGAGGAGTGTGCTTCGTGCTGGACCATGGGATCCCTCACCTCATCGGAAGGCCACCGTGGAGCGGTGGGCCCCCGGCCGCTCGGGCGTGAACTCCGAGCACCTACGGGGCGATGGGTGGTACCACAAGCATCCGAGATGTTGCATGTAATCCTGGGCGGGGTCAAGGGCAGGTGCAGGGTTCGCCCACGGGAGCCGGGCAGACGTTCTTCTCGGTCCGGGTCCGGGGGTTCAGCAGCAGGTTGAGCGCGATCGCGCAGATGCCGCCCGCGGCGATACCGCTGTCGAGCACGGTCTGCACCGACGACGGCAGTCCGCTGTAGAACTCGGGCGCGCCGCCGGGCATCATCCCGAAGCCGAACGAGATCGCCACGATCATCATGTTGCGCGCACTGCTCAGGTCGGCCTGGGCGGCGATCTTCAGGCCGATCACACCCACCGTGCCGAACATGACCACCCCGACACCGCCCAGCACCGGGCCGGGCAGAGCCGCGATCACCGCGCCGAGCTGGGGCATCAGCCCCATGACGATGAGGATCACGCCCGCGGTGGCCACGACGAAGCGGCTGACGACGCGGGTGATGCTCACGACCCCGACGTTGTTGCCGAACGTCACGATCGTGAACGAGTTGAGCACTCCGGCAAGCGCGGCGGCGACCCCGTCGGCGCGCAGCGCACCCGCCATCGTCCGCTGGTCGATCCGGCGGTCGGTGATCTCCCCGATGGCGAGCGTGTGCCCGGTGGTCTCCACCATGTTGACCGCCTGGACGATCAGCATCGGGACGATGGCGGCGAGCAGGAACGTCGGCGGCCCGAACGCGAAGGGCACCACCACGCCGAACGTGTCGGCCTGCGCGACCGCGGAGAAGTCGGCCATCCCGAGCAGGACGGCGACGAGGGTGCCGAGCACCAGCGCGATCAGGATGCCGAACCGGCGGACCGCCTGCGGCGCGAACCGTTCGATGGCCAGCACCAGCGCGATCGTGCCCAGCGCGAGCAGCAGCTTGTCGACCGAGCCGTAGCCCGGCGCCGTCGGGTCCGACCCGGCGATCAGGTTCGAGGTCTTCGGCAGCAGCGAGAAGCCGATGATCGCGATGATCGTGCCGGTGACGATCGGCGGGAAGAACGGCAGCAGCTTGGAGAACCACGGCGCGACGAGCCACCCGACGACGCCGGCGACGATGGTCGCGCCGAAGACGGCGGGCAGCCCGGCGTCCGCGCCCACGGTGATCGCGGGCGCGATCCCGGTGAAGGTGGAGCCCATCACCATCGGCAGCCGCGCCCCGATGTTGAACACCCCGAGCGTCTGTATCAGGGTCGCGATCCCGCTCACCAGCACGTTCGCCGTGACGAGCAGCGCGATCTGGTCGGTGGGCAGCCCGATGCCCAGCCCGATCAGCAGGGGTGTGGTGACCATCCCGGAGTAGGCGACGAGCACGTGCTGCAGCCCCAGCGGCACGAGCTGGCGCACCGGGGGGACGGTGTCGACGGGGTGGCGGTTGGCAGCGGTGGTGCGGGCACGGAATCGCATCGTTCCTCCAGTGGAACGCCGGCGGTCGTGGAGTGGGTCAGGAGATCCAGGGGGTGCGCAGGCCGGTCATGTCCGCCCGCGCGAGCAGGGCGTCGGCGTGGCGCTGTGCGTCGGCCATGACCTCGTCCTCGTCGAGGCGCAGGCACCGGCCGCCGGCGTAGAGGATCTGGCCGCCGGCGATCGTCATGTGCACGTCGGAGCCGTGCGCGGAGTACACGAGCTGGCTCACGACGCGGTGCACCGGCCGCAGGTGGGGCCGGTCGAGGTCGACCACGACGATGTCGGCGAGCCGGCCCGGCGCCAGCACGCCGGCATCGACGCCGGCGTAGCGGGCGCCGTCCCGGGTGGCCATCTCGAGGGCGTCCTCGGCGCGGGCGCTGGTCGGGTCGAGGGTCGCCAGCCGCTGGGCGAAGATCGCCTGCTTCATGCACTCGAACGCGTCCTGGCGGTGCCCGCAGCTCGGGCCGTCGGTGCCGAGCGCGACGGCGACGCCACGGTCGCGCAGGTCGCGCAGCCGCACTGTCCCCGAGGCCAGGTAGGCGTTGGACGTCGGGTTGTGGGCGACGTGCGCACCGGCCTCGGCGACGTGGTCGACGTCCGCGTCGTCGAGCCAGATCGCGTGGGCGAGCGTGGCGTGTCCGTCGAGCAGGCCCTTGTCGGCGAGCCACTGCACGGGCGTCGCCCCGTAGGCCTCGCGGTAGCTCTCCGGGTCGCTGCGTCCCTCGCAGCAGTGGGCGTGCCAGCGGGTGCCGAGCTCACGCGCGAGCTCGATCCCGGCCCGCAGCAGGTCCTGGTCGACGTAAGTGAGGTTCAGCGGCGCCGGCCAGACCTCCACCCGCGACCCCGGCGGCCGGTGCCGGACCGCCTCCCGGGTGATCGCCAGCTCGTCCGTGGCCGAGTACCGGAAGAGCCCGTCGGGCTGGCCGCGGCGCCGGGCGATCTCCGTCGGGTGCCCGACCATGCCCCGGGCGACCGCACCGCGCAGCCCGGCCTGCTCGATCACGTCGGCGACCGCGAGCGTGGTGGCGAGGTCGCTCGGGGCGTAGTGGTTGTCGATCACGGTGGTGATGCCCGACCGCAGGGCCTCGACCACGCCCAGGCGGGCGCCGGCCACGGCCTCCGCCGGATCGACCCCGATCGAGTACGGCCACATGAACCCGCACAGCCACGGCACGATCGACATGCCCTCGCCGAGGCCGCGGGCCAGTGCCTGGTAGAGGTGGTTGTGGCCGTCGACGAACCCCGGGAGCACCGCCTTGCCGCGGCAGTCGACGACCGTGTCGGCCCGCCAGTGCGTCATCTGCGCGTCCGGGCCGACCGCGACGATCCGCTCGCCGCGGACCGCGACGCTGCCGGTCTCGTGCACGGTGCGGTCGTCGTCCACCGTGACCACCGCTCCCCCGGTGAGGAGGAGGTCGCAGTACTCGAACCGCTGCTCGGCCATGACGCCCGCTTCCCGGGCGGTGCGACCGCCCTGTTCCCCGTAGCGCTGCTCCGCCCGGCACAGGGCGGGAGATCGCCGAACGGTTGAACCCAGGGCGGGAGGTCACCGGCGTGGGGAGCATGTAACGACAGTCACGTTACGGTGTCAAGAGCGCTCGCAGTTTCCGCAGCTCGACGAGGCATGCGGCGCGGCTCGGCAGGCGCACGGGCGCCGCAGCCCGGCACCCACCGGCATCCGGGTCGATGGATTACATGCAGATCGTTGACACCTCGCCGCGGACGGTGGTCGAATCGGGTCAGCCGCGATCGACGCGGCGGCCCGTAGGTGCGGTGATTCGCGGCCGGGGACGTCTGACGACCAGATGCTCGAGGAGCCTCTCGTGATCATCGATACGCACGTGCATCCGACCAACCTCGTGGACGAGGCGTGGCGCCACACCGGCACACCGTTCACCGGCGAGCGCACGCTCGCCATGATGGACGGCCCGTTCCTCATCAACGGCAAGCCCCGCCGCGTGGACGTCTCCTGCATCATGCCCCCGCCCGGCAACACCCAGTGGCGCGACGGCAACCGCACCGGCCGGGAAGGCATCCGCGACTACCAGGCCTACGTCACCGAACTGGTACAGCGCTACCCGGACCGGTTCGTCGGCAACTTCATCTACAACCCGCGCTTCGGGCCCGAGAACGGCGCGGCCGAGCTGGCGTTCCACGTCAAGGAACACGGCTACAAGATGATGAAGCTGCACGCCAACATGCACTCCTACCGGCCGGACCGGGCGCTGGACTGGCTGCGGCCGGCCCTGCGGGTGTGCGACGAGCTGGGCGTCATCGTGCTGCTGCACACCGGCGACGGGCCCTACTCGATCCCCACGCAGTTCTACCCGATCATCCGCGAGTTCCCCGACGTCACGTTCATCATCGGCCACTTCGGCATCCAGACCGGCGGGGTGTACTGCTTCGAGGCGTTCTGGATGATCCAGGACTCCCCCAACGTGATCGGCGAGTCCGGCTGGCTGCTGCAGTCGCGGATCGTGGAGTTCGCCAAGGAGATGAAGAAGAGCGACCTCGTGTTCGGCACCGACTCGCCGCCCAACGAGCCCGGCATGTGGGCGCGTGAGCTCGAGGTGCTCTGCCACGAGCCGCCGCAGGGCCTCAACCTCTCCGAGGACGACCTGGAGGGCTACCTCGGCAACAACATGGCCAAGCTGCTGGGCCTGCAGCCCACCCCGCCGCCGAAGGACGTCGCCGAGGCCGAGGCCTACCTGCGCGGCGAGGTCGTGCAGGCGTCGGCGGCGAACACCCACGCCGACCACTACTCCGACTACACCCCGTCGGCGTGGGCGGAGCAGGCGGCCGCCGCACGCTGACGCCCGCCGCTGCCGCGACCGTCCGGACCTCGCGGGGCCCGGACGGTCGTCGCGCACCGGTCACCGGTGCAGGGTTCGCACGGGGGACGTCGCTGCTCAGGCGATGGGCAGCCGGCGGACCGCCATCCTCGTCGGGCTCAAGGAGACGATCGCGCCGCAGCCGAGATCGTCGAGAACGGTGGGCAGGTTGGCGATCAGCAGCGCACTTTGCGCTTCGCGCGGGAGCTCGTTGACGTGCCGTAGCAGCACGACCGACGGGCTGGCCGTGCGACGCAGCGCAAGGAGCTTCACGCCGGACGAGCGAGCGGGACCTCGCGCTCCTGCGCGATGGCTGCGGCGTACTCCAGAGCGGCGAGCACGTCGGCGTGCTCGAGATACGGATAGTCGGCCAAGAGTTGCTCGATGGTCCGGCCGGCCGCAAGCTGACCGAGCACCATGCTGACGGTCACCCGGAGATCACGGATGCAGGGCAGTCCGCCCATCCGCTCCGGGTCCACCGTGACCCTCTCGAATGCCACATCACGAGGATATGCCCGTTCCGCCGATCCTGGGTTGCGAACCGGGCGCTGATCAGGAAGCGGGCCGCGGGCGGCGCCGGGGGCGGGCCGGGTCGGGGCTGCCCGGCTTCGCCTGCGACAGCCGGACCCGCAGGCGGGCGATGTGGCGGCGCGCGGCCTCGGCGGCGAGCTCCGGGTCGCCCGCCACCATCGCCTCGACGATCTGGCGGTGCTCGTCCAGCGCCAGCCGCGGCGCGTCGGGGCTGCGCCACAGCGAGTGCAGCGCGAAGTGCGAGCGGCCCGCCATCGGTTCCAGGACGGCGGTCAGGTGCGGGTTGCCCGCCAGCTCACGGATCGTGCGGTGGAACCGCCGGTCCAGCTCGATGTGCGCCACGATGTCCTCGCCGGCTCCAAGGGCCTCCTCGTGCTCGGCGAGGATGCCGCGCAGGCAGGCCAGCGCGTCGGCGTCGAGGTGCTCCGTGGCCAGCCCGGCCGCGAGCCCCTCGAGCTGCTCGCGCACCAGGTAGAGCTGCCGGAGGTCGTCGATGTCGACCAGGCTGACCTCGGCGCCCCGGTTCGGCGCGTGCGTCGCGAGACCGTCGTAGATCAGCCGCTGCACCGCCTCGCGGACCGGGCTGCGGCTCACTCCCAGCTGGCGCGCGAGCTCGGGGACGCTCAACGGCGTGCCCGGCGGCAGCCGGTTGACCAGGATCGCGGACTTGATCGCCTCGTAGGTGCGCTCGGCCAGCTGCCCGCCCTGCTCCAACCGGTCGAGGGCGCGCGGCACGGGCATGGAGGGACCTCGATCATCTCGGCTGGACGGGGAGGATATCGCTTCCCACCCCGACCTCAGCCGCACCCGCAGCTACGCCGCAGCACGAGCTCGACGTCGAGCACCCGGTCGGGGACTGCCGCCCCGTCCCGGCGGACGGCGTCCAGCGTGGCGACGGCCGCGCGGCCCACGTCCTCGAGCGGATGGCCCGCGGTGCTGAGCGGCGGCCAGGTGTGCGCCGCCGCCGCGGTCGCCCCGAACCCCGTCACCGCCAGGTCGCCGGGCACCCGCAGCCCGAGCTCCTGCGCGACGCTGAGCACGTCCACGGCCAGGCCGTCGGCCGTCGCCATGATCGCCTCGGGCCGGTCCGGCCCGGCGAGCCAGTCCCGTACCTGGGCGCGCGTGGAGTGGCGGTCCAGCCCCGTGCGCAGCACCGCGGTGGGCTCGATCCCGGCCCGGCGGAGAGCGGCGGCACACCCGCGGGCCCGGTCGGCGACGGGACCGGACCGGGCGTCCCCGGTGAGGCACCCGATCCGCCGGTACCCGTGGGCGAGGAGATGGTCGGCGGCCCGCCGGCCCCCGCGCTGGTTGGCGAGCACGACCGACGGCGCGGCGGCGCCGCGGGGCGCGCGGTGGTTGAGGTACACGACCGGGACCCCGGAGCGGGAGAGGTCCAGCGGCGGGCCGGGCTCGGCGACCTCCGCCTGCACCAGCAGCAGGCCGTCGACCTGCATGCCGGCCAGCGTCTGGGCGTAGCGGTGCTCCTGTGCGCGCGAGAAGCCGGAGTTGCCGAGCAGCACGAGCACGCCCTCGGCGTGGGCGGCCCGCTCGACGGCGTGCACGAGCTCGGTGAAGAACGACTCCGCGCTGTCGGGCACCACGAGCCCGATCGTGTTGCTGCGCGCGGACCGCAGCGCCTTCGCCACGAGGTTCGGTCGGTACCCGAGCTCCGCCATCGCGGCCTCGACGCGCGCCCGGGTCGCCGGGGCCACGGGGCGCGGGCCGTTGTTGAGGACGTAGCTGACGACGGCGGGGGACGTGCCCGCGCGCCGCGCCACGTCGTCGCGGGTCACCACAGGAGCAGGTTAGCCCCTTGACACCGGCACATCTACACGAGTTGGCTCCGTCCGTATCTACACGTGTTGATCCGCTTCCGTCGGGATGGGCTGCGGGTGTCGCAGCCGGGAGGGACGGGCCGCCACCGTCCGCATCGCACCTCGAGGAGTCGCCGCATGTGCACCAGTGGGATCGCGTCATGAGCGAGCGCCAGCGAGCGAATCAATGTCACAGCGCCCGCGCGAAGCGCCGGCCGAGCGCCAGCGAGGCCGTGCGATGAGCGAGCGCCAGCGAGCGAATCAATGTCACAGCGCCCGCGCGAAGCGCCGGCCGAGCGCCAGCGAGGCCGTGCGATGAGCCGCCTGACCAACGGGGCCGAGACCCGGCAGGCCGGTGCCGTCGGCCGGAGCGTGCCGCGCCCCGACGGCACGCTGAAGGTGACCGGGCAGTTCGCCTACTCCTCCGACCTCTGGCTCGACGGCGCGGTGTTCGGCACGACCGTCCGCAGCCCGCACGCCGCGGCGCGCATCCGGTCGATCGACGTCTCCGCGGCGCTCGCCTGCCCCGGCGTGCACGCGGTGCTGACCCACCGGGACGTCCCGGGCGCCGCGACCTACGGGATGAAGGTGGCCGACCAGCCGGTGCTGGCCGTCGACGAGGTGCGCTACCAGGGCGAACCCGTCGCGCTCGTGGCGGCCGACGACGAGGAGACCGCCCGGCGGGCGGCCAAGCTGGTGCGCGTCGAGTACGACGTGCTCGACCCGGTCACCGACCCCACGACGGCACTGGACGCCGGCACCCGCCCCGTGCACCCCGGCGGCAACCTCGTCCGGCACGTGAAGATCCGCCACGGCGACATGGCGCTGGCCAGGCAGCAGGCCGAGGTGGTCGTCACGGGCGACTACGAGGTCGGGATGCAGGACCAGGCGTTCCTCGGCCCCGAGTCCGGCCTCGCGGTCCCCGCCGACGACGGCGGCGTCGAGCTGTACGTGTCGTCGCAGTGGCTGCACAAGGACCTCGAGCAGATCGCCCCCTGCCTCGGTCTCCCGCCGGAGAAGGTGCGGCTCACCCTGGCTGGCGTGGGCGGCGCCTTCGGCGGGCGCGAGGACCTGTCCGTGCACGTGCACGCCTGCATGCTCGCCCTGCGGCTCGGCAGGCCGGTGCGGATGGTCTACAACCGGTACGAGTCGTTCTTCGGGCACGTGCACCGGCACCCCGCCCGGATGCGCTACGAACACGGCGCGCGGCGGGACGGCACGCTCGTCTACGTCAAGGCGCACCTGCTGCTCGACGGCGGCGCCTACACCTCGACGTCGCCGGTGGTCGTCGCGAACGCCGCCTACTTCGTCGCGGGCGCCTACGCCGTGCCGCACGCCGAGATCGACGGGGTCGCGGTGTTCACCAACAATCCGCCGTGCGGGGCGATGCGCGGGTTCGGCGCGGTGCAGTCCACCTACGGGTGTGAGTCCAACATGGACAAGCTGGCCCGCGCACTCGGGATGGACCCCCTCGAGCTGCGGCTGCGCAACGCGATGACGACCGGCACGGTGCTGCCGACCGGTCAGGCGGTGGACGGCCCCGCCCCCGTCCGCGAGCTGCTGGCGAGCCTGCGCGACCGGCCCCTGCCCCCGGACGCCGACGGCGAACGGGACCTGCGCGACCTCCCCGGCGGGGTCGGCAACACCACCCACGGCGAGGGCGTGCGGCGCGGGATCGGCTACGCGGTCGGCGTCAAGGCCATCGGCTACTCCGGCGGGGTGGACGACACCTCGGCCGCGCGCGTGTCCCTGACCGTCGTCGGCGGCGAGCCGTCGGTGTCGGTGCACACCGCCGCCGCGGAGTGCGGACAGGGCGTGACGACCGTGCAGGCCCAGATCGCCCACACCGAGCTCGGCGTGTCACGCGTGGTGGTGCTCCCGGCGGACACGCGGATCGGGGACGCCGGGTCCGCGTCGGCGTCGCGGATGACGTGGATGTCCGGTGGTGCGGTCGAGGGCGCGTGCCGCCGGGTCGCGCAGGAGCTGCTGCGCCGCGCCGCGGCCGGCACCGGCCGGCAGCCGCACACCTTGGCCCTCCGTGACGACTCGGTGGTCGACGCGGTCACCGGCGCGCCGGTCGCCACGGTGGCCGACCTCGTCGGCCCGGACACGATCGAGCACGTCTTCACCTACCACCATCGCCGCACGCAGGGCATCGACCCGGAGACCGGGCAGGGCGACGCCCACATCGCGTTCGCGTTCGCCGCGCACCGGGCCGTGGTCGACGTGGATGTCGAGCTGGGCCTGGTGAAGGTGGTCGAGCTGGCCACCGCGCAGGACGTGGGCAAGGCCATGAACCCGGTCGCGGTGGAGGGGCAGATCGAGGGCGGCAACGCCCAGGGGCTCGGCCTGGCCCTGATGGAGGAGATCCTCGTCGACGACCAGGGGCGGGTGCGCAACCCGTCGTTCACCGACTACCTGATCCCGACGATCCTCGACGTGCCCCCGATGCCGATGGAGATCTTCGAGTTCCCGCACCCCGACTCGCCCTACGGCCTCAACGGCGTCGGCGAACCCCCGACGCTCTCGTCGACGCCGGCGATCCTCAACGCGCTGCGCGACGCCTCCGGCCTGGAACTCGCCCGCACCCCGGTCCGTCCCGACGACTTCACGTCGCCACGGTCTCCCAGTCCCGCAGCGTCCGGCGGACCAACTCACGTCTGTCTCGCTGAGCGTGCTGGTCGGGGGGCGGACGGCGGCGGAGCATAGCCCGCGCTGCGCCAGCGCCTCCTTCACGACCGAGACGTTGAGCGCGGAGCGGTCGCGCGCCCGCAGGTCCTCGAAGGGCGTGATCCGCCACCACAGGTCCATCGCCGCGGCGTGGTCACCGGCGCGCAGGTGCGCGAGCATCGCGAGCGACAGCTCCGGGACGACGTTCACCAGCCCGGACGTGAACCCGTGGGCGCCGGAGAGCCAGAAGAACGGCGCCCAGGTCTCGGCGAGCCCGCACAGCCAGGTGATCGGCCGGCCCTGCGTGGTGCGCACCAGGTGCGCGAGCGCCGTGGGGTCGGGCACCGCGTACTTGATCGCGACGACGTTCGGGCACGCGTCGAGCAGCGCGCCCAGTCGCTGCGCGGACACGGCCGGGTCGCGCAGGTAGAGCACGACGCCGAGCTCGGGCACCGCCTCGGCGATCGCGCGGTGGTAGGCCACCCAGCCCTCGGCGGTCTGGAACGGGTGCGCCGGCTGGTGGACCATGACGAGCTGCGCGCCCGCCGAGCGGGCGTGCTGCGCGGCGCGCACCGCTCCCCCGAGGTCGAGCCCGACGCCCGCCATCACCAGCGCGTCGCCCGCGTGCTCGACGGTGACCTCCACGCAGCGCTCGGCCTCCGCCGGGCTCAGCGCGGTGAACTCGCCCGTGTTGCCGTTCGGGGTGAGCACGTCCACGCCCGCGTCGACGAGCCGGCCGACCAGCGCCGCGTAAGTCTTCTCGTCCACCTCCCCGCGGTCGTCGAACGGGGTGACCGGGATCGCGACCACGGTGCGCAGGCGCTCCGCGACGTCGGACAGCAGCATGAGTTGGTATACCAATATTCCGTCAACGGGTCCAGCTCGCGCGGTGGTCCGCGGCGAACCGGCGGAAGTCGGTGGCCGGACCAGCTGGCCGCTCGGCCTGATGATCGCGGGAACCGGGACGCGCGCGACACATGTGGCCGTTCTGTCCCGCCTCCGCTGATCAGGGCCGGAGGCCGAGGGTCGCGCGGATCTCGGTGAGGCAGCGGCCCGGGTGGCGGTCGAGGTCGTGCCAGGTGAAGCGCAGCAGGTCCCAGCCGTCACGGACGAGCGCGTTGCCCTTGCGCCGGTCGCTCCGGAAGCGGTGGACATCGATGTGCCAGGCCCACCCGTCGACCTCGACGGCCAGCTTTGCGGCGGGGAACGCGAGGTCGACGCGGTAGGGGCCGAACGGGTGGCCGAGCACCCATCCGGTCATGCCCGCCCCGCGCAGGAGCCGGACGAGCAGCCGTTCGGCTGCGGAGTCGGCGCGGTCGGCGGCGGCAGTGAGCAACCGCCCGGCGGCGGAGGATCCGCGGCAGCCGAGGTTGCGGCAGTAGGCGCGGTACAGCGCGGGGAACCGGACGTGGCGTTGCAGGGCGCGGTCGAGGAACGCCGAGCCGTCGGGGAGCGCGACGGCGGCCTCCAGGGCGGCGAGGGGCTTGGCCGCGACCCGGACGCCGGCGCCGCAGACGACATCCGGTGCGGGAAGGTCGCGGCGGCGGACCCGGACGCCGGGCTGCGGGCGCGGCTTGCACCCGGCGGGCACGGTGAGCTCGACCTCGGTGGGGGCGGCGGGAAGCATCCCGTGCCAGAACGCGGCGGCCGGACCGGTCACGACGGCGTCCGCGCCCGCCCACAACCACGCGGCTCGCACCTTCACCTCGTCGGTGTAGCGGTGCCCACCGACGAGGTACACCGCAGGATGCAGCCGCTGCCAGGCCTTCTCCCGAGCCCGGCGGTGCACCGTCCTCGCCGGGACCCGGCGGCGACGGCCTGCGCGAGGCCGACCACGCCACCCTGCCGGACCACGAGCTGCTCGAACGACACCCGGTCAGCATCCACGCGAGCGCCGGCCGGGGGGCCCGATCGAGAAAGCCGGCACGTTGATCACCAGATCCGGGACAGCACCGCCGGATATGGCTGTCACGTCCCGATTTCGGTGACCACGACCAGCAGTACGGCTAACGGACGCCGACGAGCACGATGTCGTCGCCGCACTGCCAGACCGGCACGGCGGTGCCGAACCCCGCGGCACGCAGCATGCTCGCGTGCTCGCCGACGCTCTGCTCGTTCTCGCTGCTGTGGGCGATGGACGCCTCCGACCGGGCGTCCACCAGCGGGCCGAGGTCCGAGTCGGCGAGCACCGCGTCCCACCAGGAGCGCCAGTCCTCGTTGCCGGTGACGCCGGCCCGCTCGGCCCGCGCGTCGCGGACCCACCGGCCCAGGTCGGCGGCCACGTCCCCGTCGAGCGGGCGGTTGTCGGCGTCGACGAACACCCCGCCGGGACGCAGCCGGCCCGCCACCGTCCGGTACAGCTCGGCCAGCGGCGCGGGCGCGAGCCAGTGCAGGGCGGTGGACGACACGACCACGTCCCACGGGCCGGCCAGCCCGAGCGCATCCGGCCAGGCGGGGTCGGTGATGTCGGCCCGCACGACCCGCACGCCGGACTCCGCGGCGAGCCCGAGCAGCAGCGGGTCGACGTCGACGCCCACGATCTCGGCCCCGGGCAGCTCGCGAGCGAGCCGCGACGACAGCGACCCGGGCCCGCACCCGACGTCGACGATCCGCGCCGGCCGCCCCGCGTCGCCCGTCCGGGCCAGCGACCAGCGCACGACGTCGGCCACCACGCGGAACCGCTCCTCGCGGTCGGCCACGTACCGCTCCTGCTGCGCGTCCCACCGCCGGACCCAACGCTCAGGCCTGCCCCACGCCCAGCTGCATGAGGTCCTCCCCGACGATCAGGGTGCCGGAGAAGCCGTTCTGGGCCTGCTTCCACCGCTCCGGATCGTTGTCTCCCGGGACGAGGTGGTTCAGGACGAGGGTCTTGACGCCCGCGGGCTCGGCGACGTCCCGCCCGACCTGTTCGATCGTGGTGTGGGACTCGAGCAGGTGCGCCCGCAGCGGGTCCTGCTGCTCGCGCGGCAGGCTCTGCACCAGCTGCTCGACGAACTCGGGGTCGATGACCTCGTGGACGAGGTGGTCGGCGCCGCGGGCGAGGTCGATGAGGTTCTCGCTGACGGCCGTGTCACCGGAGACGACGACCGAGCCGTCGGGGGTGTCGAACCGGAACGCGAACGCGGGAGCCGTCGGGTGGTGGTCGACGAGCGTGGCGGTGACGCGGACGTCGCCGTCCTGCCACACCGGGATCGGCTCGTGCAGGCGGGGCGGGACGCCGGCCGGATCGACCTGCCAGTACGGGGCGATGTCGATGTCCTGCACGTCGAACGTGCCCTCGGGGAGGGTGTAGTTCGAGTCGCGGGCGCGGTCGTTGAAGTCGGTGGCGAAGGCGTTGCGCAGGTGCGCGGTCATGCCGCTGATGCCCGGCGTGGGGTTGTCGGCGTTGACGAGCGCCGGTTCCGGCCGGTGCGGCGGGAAGACCCGGGGCAGGGTGCCGCGGTCGCCCGGCCCGAACACGTGGATCTTCTCGCGCGCGGAGCCCCGGTTCATGGGGCCGACGGCGTACAGGGCGGGCCATTCGGCGACGTGGTCGGAGTGCAGGTGGGTGAAGAACACCCCGCGCAGGCCGGCGAGCTGCGAGTTCGGCGCCTCACCGCCGAAGCCCGCCGCGGCGAGGCGCATCTGGGCACCGAGGCCGAGGTCCACGACGTAGACGCGGCCGCCGTACGCGATCGCGGTCGAGACGCCGAAGCGGTCTCCTCCCTTCAGGAGGATCGGGCCACCCGCGGTGCCGAGCAGCACCAGGCGGGTGCGGTGGCCGCTCGCCGCGGTCGCCGCGCGCCGTGGTTCCTCGGCGCTCGCCGCGCACCCGGCGCTCGCCATCAGCCCGCCGGCCACGGCGGTGGCGCCCGCGGCGCGCAGGAACCCGCGCCGCGACAGCCCACCCGCGGCGTCGGCCTGCCGGAGGGCCCGGCCCAGCACATCACACATCGAAACGACCTCCTCGTCGGAAACATGGGGACCGCACACACCGCGTGGGGTCGGCACCGCGGCGGTGTGTGCGGAGTCCCGGCGGTGTGTGCGGTGGTCAGGGCGCCGGCCGTGCCAAGCGCACGCCCGCCGCTACCGCCAGGGCAACGACGCCCAGCACCACGAGCGCGGCGGGCAGGCCGCCGATCGCGCCGGCCAGGGCGAGGACGACGAGCGGGCAGACGAACTGGCCGACGAAGAGCGCCGAGGTCCACATGCCCGTGGCGCGGCCCCGCTGCTCGACGCCGAGGGAACCGAGGGCCCACGTGAGCATCGCGGGCAGCAGCAGGCCGTTGCCGAAACCGGTGACGACGGCGCCGGCCACGACCAGCGGCACTGACGTGCCCATCGCCAGCCCGACGAGCCCGACGCCGGAGAACGCGAACGCCGCGGGCACGGTCACGGCCGGGCCGAGGCGGGCGACCCGGCCGAACACGAACGCCCCGACCGCCGTGGCGATCGACCCGACGGCGCTGACGGCGCCGATCGTGGCCGTCGAGGTGACGCCGATGCCGTCGAGCACGTAGGAGAGCTCGACGATGAGCGCGTAGAAGACCAGGCCACCGATCAGGGTCACGCCGACCGGAGCGGCGAGGCGTCACCACGGGAGCGGCGCGAGCTTCTCCCCCGCCGCCGCGGCCGGACGCGCGGGCTGCCAGACGTACCGCGCGGCGAGGACCGCCAGGGGCAGGCTCACCGCGTAGAGCCAGAACGGGGTGCGCCACCCCTGGGCGCCGAGCAGGCCGCCGAGGGCGAAGAACAGAGTGGCCGCCACCGTCGTGTAGACGGTCTGCAGGCCGAAGTACCGCTGGCGCCTGCTGCCGTGGAAGTAGTCGGCGAGCAGGGTCGTGCAGCACGTCATGATCGCGGCCTCGGTCACGCCGACGAGCACCCGGCTGACCACGATGAGGTGCAGGGACGCCAGCCAGAGCGGCGCCGTCCCGACCACCGCGTACACGACCAGCGCCCCCACCAGCAGGCGCTTGCGGCCGAGACGGTCGACGATGCGGCCGGCGACGGGAGCGGTGAGCCCGATCATCAGCGCGGGCGCGGTCAGCACGATCGGCGTGAGCGCCTCCACGCCCGGGGTGTCGGCGAAGGCCTGCTGGATGCTCGGCAGGACCGGCGCGAGCAGCACGGCCCCGAGCACGGCGAGGCAGCTGGACAGCAGCAGGACGAGGGCCTGCGCCCGCCCGGCGCGGCGGCCGGTGGCGGGGTCGACGGCGGTCTCTCCGTCGAGGACGGGGGTGGTCGGTGTCCCGGGCGACGCGGGGTGCGACACGGTGCGCTCCTGGCGGTGGTTCGGGCCGGCGCCGTCGCCGTCCTCGATCGGCAGGCAGTCTGCGGACGGCACGCATGGCCGGGGAACACCGAATCGCCGATGGCGGCCATCAGCCGCGTGGATGGTGGTTCGTCAGGCCTCCGCGTCGACGTCGTCGGTCGCCAGGTGCGCGGCTCGGGTCACGAGGTCACGGACCAGGCGTGCTCGGGGTCGCGGTCGGCGACGGGGTGCCACCACATCGCCTCGACGAGCGGGCCTGCCTCGAACGGGCACGGCAGGGCGCGGACGCCGGTGTCGAGCGGCAGCAGCTGCACCAGCCGCTCCTGCAGCAGCGCGATCCGGCCGCTGCCGGCGACCAGGCCGGGGACGGTCAGGAAGCTCTCGGTGACCACCTGGACGCGCGGTTCGATGCCGAGCATCCGCATCTGCCGCGCGGCCGGGGTGGAGGCGGTCGGCCCGTGGTAGGTGACCACCCAGGGCAGCTCCCGCAGCTGCTCGACGGTCACCGCGTCCCCGACCGCCGCGTTGTCGGCGGAGACGAGCAGCACCCAGCGGTCGCGGTAGAGGTCGGCGTGGGGTAGGTCGGCGACGAACCCGTGCGGCAGCAGCAGCAGGTCCGTGGCGAGCAGGGTCTGCTCCGCGCGGTCCACGGCGTCGGGGGTGTTGTGGGTGAACCGCAGTCGCGCCAGCGGCGCCTCCTGGGCCATCAGGCTCGCGAGCGTGTCGCCGAGCACGGCGCAGACGTAGTCGCTGACCAGCAGGCCGAACTCCCGGTCGGTCGTCGCCGGGTCGAACTCCGGCTGTGCGGTGAACACCCGCTCCGCGCTCTGCAGCGCCAGCCGGACGCGGGGCCGCAGCTGCGCCGCGAGCGGCGTCAACCGGTACTCGTTGCCGGCCCGGGACAGCAGCTCGTCGCCGAAGTGCCGGCGCAGCCGGGCCAGGGCCGCCGACAGCGCGGGCTGGCTCAGCCCCAGCTGCTGCGCGGCCCGGGTCACCCCGCGCTGGCTCAGCAAGGCGTCGAGGGAGACCAGCAGGTTGAGGTCCAGGTTCGCGAGGTTCATCGGCGCGGAAGACTATCCATGACGCTGATGCACGTCATCAGCGATCGGCTGTTCCCTGATGGCGGCGGCAGGCCCGAGCATGGCTGGCGTGTCCCCCGTCTCCTTCGCGCTCGGCCGGTTCGCCGGCGCCGCGCACCCCGTCACCGGACTCGTCGTCGGCCCCACGGCCAACGACTCGGTGGTCGACCTCGACCCGCT
>NZ_JAHKRK010000092.1 GCF_019396355.1 Pseudonocardia nigra | reverse complement strand
AGGGCCACCGCGCGGTCGCCACCCGCTACGACAAGCGCGACTACATGTTCCGCGGAACCATCGACGTCGCCTCGATCAGGATCTGGCTCCGCGACCCCGTCCCATGATCCAAGGGACACGCTCTAGCGGCGCTCGAGCACGCGGCCTGGGCGGCGCACGCGCTGCACGAGGCCGGGCTCGCGCACGGCGACATCCGGCCGGGCAACGTCCTGCTGACCGAGGACCAGGACGGCAGCGTCGCCGGGCATCTGTCGGACCTCCGGCTCACCCGGTTCCTCACTCCGGGCACCATGGTCACCGGCATGGGCCGGGCGGGCGGCGTGGAGTTCACCGACCCGGACCTGCTCGCGGGCACGCGGCCGTCGCGCCGCACCGAGGTGTGGGCGCTCGGCGCCACGATCCACCGGGCGCTCACCGGCGTGGGGCTGTACGGCGAGCTGCCCGAGGGACAGCCGCTGCTCGCGATCCGCAGGCTGCTGTCCCACCGGCCGCAGGTGCATCCCGGGCTGCCACCCGCCGACGCCGCGCTCGTGCACGACTGCATCGCCGATGCGGACGCCCGCCTCGCCACCGCGGCCGACGTGGCCGACCGGCTGGCGCAGCTGGGCCGGGCAGCCGCCGCCTGACCGCCGTCAGATCGTCGGCGGCCGGGCGCTCGCCACGATGGCGTCGAGGGCGGCCCGCTCCGGCACCGGCGGCGCGTCGCCGGGACCGCCCGCACGGTCACCGTTCACCACCAGCAGCGCGGTGACCTGGCCGTCCGCCGTGGTCACGGGCACGGCGAGCACGAGCACCACGCCTTCCGTGGCGAGGCAGCCGTCGTCGGCGGCCGTGCGGGCGGTGGCCTCCACGAGGCTGCCCTCGATGCCGCCGACGTCGACGGCCCGGGGCACCGACACGCTCACCTCCGGCGGTTCGCCGTCGGTGCTGGAGGTGTAGTAGCCCTCCGCGAGCGCCCGCGCGGTCGCGCCGGCCATCGCATCGGCAGGCACCCCGCCGGGCAGCACCGCGCTCGCCGCGATCCCGCGGACCAGGGACCGGCCGCCGCACTCGTACGCCGGGCCGCGCGCGACGCCGGTGAAGTCCACGCCGAGGATGTTGCCCACCGACGTGCCGCCCTGGGTCCAGTCCGTGGGGACCTCGTAGGTGAGTGCGGGCGTGCGGATCGCGGTGACGGCAGGCGCCTGCGGCGCGGGCTCCGGCCCGTCGAGGATGAGCGCCGTCGCCGTGCCGAGGCCGGCGAGGACGACCGCGGCCGCGGCGAGCAGAGCGGCGAACCGGCCGCGCCGGTCCGGTGGTCCCGGTGTGCCCGGCGGCACCGGGCGTCCCGCGGTGCCCGGCGGCGGCCCCGGCCGAGGCGGGGTGGGTGGAGCGAACCAGGGCTGGCCGGGTGCCTGCCCGCCCAGGGGCGCGCCGGGCGGCCCGGACGGCGGGGGTGCGACCGGAGGCGGTCCGGCCGGAGGCGGTCCGGCCGGAGGCGGCGCGGCCGGCGGCGGTCCGGGCGGGCGACGACCGGCCGGTGGCGGCGCGCTCCGCGGATGCGCGGGCCCGGGCGCCGGCCAGGACGGTGGCGGGCCCCACTGCTGCTGCGGCGGCCCGGGCCGCCTCCCACCGGCACCACGGGGATCGGCGGGACCCGGGTGGGGCGGCCAGTTGCCCGTCGTCGTCACGGCTGCACAGCGTAGTGAGGGGCCCCGACGATCAACCCGCGAGGAACGACAGGCGCACCGAACGCACGGGATTGTCACCGTTCGTGTCCACGAGGCAGACCGACTGCCACGTTCCGAGGGCGGGGCGGCCGTCGAGCACCGGCACCGACAGCGACGGGGCGATGATCGCGGGGAGGACATGGTCGCGGCCGTGCCCCGCGCTCCCGTGCCGGTGGCTCCAGCGGTCGTCGGCCGGGAGCAGGTCGCGCAGGGCTGCGAGCAGGTCGGTGTCGCTGCCGGCGCCGGTCTCGATCACGGCGAGCCCGGCGGTGGCGTGCGGCACCCAGACGTGCAGCAGGCCTTCACGGGCACCGGAGGAGTGCAGGAACGCGGCGATCTCGTCCGTCAGGTCGACGACCGTCTCGCGCGAGCCGGTCCGGACCTCGATCAGCTGGCTGTCCACGCCCGTAGTGTCCCCGACCATGCGCACGGCATTCGGTCAGGAGTTCGACGTCCCCGACGGGTACCTGAACACGGCGAGCATCGGCGTCCCTCCCGTCGCGGTGGGGGAGGCCGTGGCGGGCGCCGTCAGGGACTGGCGGCGCGGCGCTGTCGGGGCGGGCGACTTCGACGACCCGGTGGCGCGGGCCCGAGCGGCCTTCGCGGCGCTCGTCGGGGTGGGGCCGGAGCGGGTCGCGATCGGCGCGTCGGCGTCGGCGCTCGTCGGGCTGGTCGCGGCGAGCCTGCCGGACGGGGCGCGGGTGCTCGTTCCGGCAGGCGAGTTCACGAGCACCACGTGGCCGTTCGCCGCCCAGGCGGGCCGTGGCGTGACGGTGACCGAGGTCGAGCTCGGTGAGCTGGGGGAGCGTGCGGCGGGGTTCGACCTCGTGGCGACGAGCGTCGTCCAGTCCGCGGACGGACGGATCGCGGACGTGGACGCGCTGCGCGCCGCGCGGGCGCGCGGCACCCGCGTCATGCTCGACGCGACCCAGTCGGTCGGCTGGCTGCCCGCCGACCTCGGGTGGGCCGACGCCGTGGTCGCGAGCGCCTACAAGTGGCTGCTGAGCCCGCGGGGCGCGGCGTGGATGGCGGTGCACCCCGACCTGGACCTCGTGCCGCACCTCGCGAACTGGTACGCGGCGGACGACCCGTGGGCGCGCGCGTACGGGCTGCCGATGCACCTCGCCCCGGACGCGCGGGCGCTCGACACGTCCCCCGCCTGGTACTGCCACGTCGGGGCGGGCGTCGCGCTGCCGTGGCTCGCGGGGCTGGACCGCGCCGCCGTCCACGCGCACTGCACGGGGCTGGCCGACGCCTTCCGCGCCGGGCTGGGGATGCCGCCCGCCGGATCCGCGATCGTCGCCGTCCGGCGGCCGGACGCGGCGGAGCGCCTCGCCGCCGCGGGGATCGCGGCGAGCAGCCGGGCCGGGGCCGCACGCGTGTCGTTCCACCTCTACAACACCGAGGCCGACGTCGCGGCCGCCGTCGCCGCCCTGCACTGACGTGCCCCGCGAGTCGCCCGTTCCTGCCACGCGAGTCGCCCGTTCCTGCCACGCGAGTCGCCCGGTCTGGCGCGCGAGTCGCCCGGTCTGGCCACGCGAGTCGCCCGTTCCTGCCACGCGAGTCGCCCGGTCTGGCGCGCGAGTCGCCCGTTCCGGACCCGCGAGGCGCCCGATCAGGCCCGGTGAGTCGCCCGGTCTGGCCAGGCGAGTCGCCGGGTCTGGCCACGCGAGTCGACTGGCGTGCCGAACTCGGGCGACTCGCGTGCGGATGTCGGGCGACTCGCGTGCCGATGTTGGGCGACTCGCCTGTCGAACCCGGGCGACTCGCGTGGCGATGTCGGGCGACTCGCCTGTCGAACTCAGGCGATTCGCATGGCGATGTCGGGCGACTCGCGCGTCGGTTTCGGGCGACTGGCGTGTCGAACTCGGGCGACTGGCGTGTCGAACTCGGGCGACTCGCGGGGCGAAGGGTCAGGGGAGGCCGGGGAAGACCGGGATCGCCGGCGGAGTGCCGACCACCACCCGCCAGCGGGCGCAGCGCAGCGTGCCGTCGGTCATCGCGTCGAGCGCGGCCTGCCGCAGCGCCCGGTCCTCGGTGCGCTCCATCACGGAGCGCCATGCGGCCAGCGCATCGGTCTCCGCGACGACGGCGAGCGCCGCGGCGGAGGCCGCGTCCTCGACCGGCTCCGGCGTGGCGTACGCGGGCAGCGCCGACACCGGCCGCTCGCCCAGATCGGTGAGCGTGGTCTCGACGGCTCCGCGCAGCTCCCGGTGCGCCTCGGCGTCCTGCCGGGCCTGGTCGATCTGGTCGGGCGGCAGGAACGCGAGGGCGAGCGTGTAGCACCAGATCGCCGCGTGCTCGGCGGCCAGCGCGTCCTGCAGCGCCTCGGCGGCCACGGCGTCGACGACGGCCACGTCGTCGCGGGGCGAGCCGGTCATGCCAGTACCTCCGCGTAGGTGGCGCAGCAGGCCGCGACCGCGGCGACGAGCCCGACGCGGTCCGGGGGCAGTTCCAGTGCGGCGGCCCTGGCGGCCTCCCCGGACGCCCGCACCGCGTCGCGCACCTGCTCGAGCGACGTGCCGCGGCCCGCGGTGGACGTCGTCGGGGCCGGCGTGGGACGGGTGGTCGAGTCGGCGGGGTCCAGCCGTGCCACCTCGGCGTCCAGGGCGGCCGCGTGCTGCGTGCGGGCGTCGACGAGCGGCTGCAGCCGGTCGGCCAGCTCGGGGGAGGCGGCAATGGCGACGGCCGCGAGCGCCGCATCGGCCCGGGCGGCCTCGGCGAGCGCGATCAGCGGGTCCGGCTCCTCGGGCGCGTCCGCACCCGCGCCGGCGCCGAACGAGCAGCCGGCCAGGGCGGGCGGTACGAGCAGCATCGCGGTCAGCACCCGGCGCCGGCTCAGCGGGGGCCGGGGTGACCTCGCGGGCTCGGTCACGACATCTCCTCACCGGCGCTCGCCCCGTCGCGCCGGACGGGCGCCGGGTCCTCGAGCGGCGAGGCGGGAACCCACTCGCCGCGGGGCACATCCTGCCAGGCCGTTCCGCCGCGTCTCGGGGACCCGGTGGCTCCGGTAGGAACCAGCGTCGGCTACGGGAAACCGGCAGGCGCACGCGGCGGCGCGTCCGTCCCTGCGCGGGTGGTGACGAAGGGTGCTCGGGGAACGGCGGCTCCCGGGACGCGCGTTACCCTGACGGACCCCACCGCCCCGCCGGCAGCCGCCCGCCTGCCGGGGGGAGACCGACACGAGCAGGAGTCGCGATGCCCTCCCCCCGCCCCGCAGAGGATGCCGGGCAGTTGCACGGCGTGCTCGAGCCGATCGTGCGCGACGCCGGCTTCGAGCTCGACCAGCTCGACGTGCGCGCCGCGGGCCGCAGGCACACCGTCAAGATCGTGGTGGACTCCGACTCCGGCGTCGGGCTCGACGACATCGCCACGCTGTCCCGCGTCCTGTCCGCGGAGCTCGACCAGCACGAGCACCTCATCGGTGGGTCCTACACCCTCGAGGTCACCTCACCGGGCGTCGACCGCCCTCTCACCGGGGCGCGGCACTGGCGGCGGGCCCACATGCGCCTGGTCAACGTCCGCACCACCGACGGGGTCACGTTCAGCGGGCGGGTGGGCGCAGCGGGCGAGGAGTCGGTCACCCTTCTCGTCGACGGCACGCTGCGCGAGCTGCGCTACGCCGACGTCGCGCACGCCGGCGTCGAGGTGGAGTTCCGGCCCGCCCCCCAGGCCGAGGTGCGGCTGCTGCAGGGGGCGGCCCGGCCGTCCGAGGACCGGCCATCCGAGGAGGAGACGGCATGAACGTCGACATCGCCGCGCTGCGCACCATCGAGCGCGAGAAGGACATCCCCTTCGAGACGGTCCTCGAGGCCATCGAGACGGCCTTGCTCACCGCCTACAAGCACACCGACGGCCACCAGCCGCACGCGCGGATCGACATCGACCGCAAGACGGGCGCGGTGCGGGTGATGGCGCAGGAGCTCGGCGCGGACGGAACCGTCGAGACCGAGTGGGACGACACCCCCGAAGGCTTCGGCCGGATCGCCGCCACCACCGCCCGCCAGGTGATCGTGCAGCGCCTGCGTGACGCCGAGCACGAGCGCACCTACGGCGAGTTCGCCGCCAAGGAGGGCGAGATCGTCGCGGGCGTGATCCAGCGCGACGCGCGCGCCAACGCCCGAGGGGTGGTGATCGTGCAGCTCAGCGGGGACACCGAGGGCGTGCTCCCGCAGGCCGAGCAGGTGCCGGGGGAGAACTACACCCACGGCGAGCGGATCCGTTGCTACGTGGTGGGCGTGACGCGGGGAATGCGCGGCACCCAGATCACGTTGAGCCGTACGCATCCCAACCTCGTGCGCAAGCTCTTCGCGCTCGAGGTCCCGGAGATCGTCGACGGCTCGGTGGAGATCGTCGCGGTCGCCCGGGAGGCGGGGCACCGCTCGAAGATCGCGGTGCGCGGCACCGTGCCCGGGGTCAACCCCAAGGGTGCCTGCATCGGCCCGGTCGGCGCCAGGGTGCGCGGCGTGATGAACGAGCTGGCGGGGGAGAAGATCGACATCATCGACTGGTCCGAGGATCCGGCGACGTTCGTCGGCAACGCCCTCTCGCCGTCGAAGGTGGTGTCGGTCACGGTCCTGGACGCGCGCACGAAGACCGCGCGCGTCGTGGTGCCGGACTTCCAGCTGTCGCTCGCCATCGGCAAGGAAGGGCAGAACGCCCGGTTGGCGGCCCGGCTCACCGGCTGGCGGATCGACATCCGCAGCGACGCCGACCCCCGCGGGGCCCTGGACGCGTCGGAGACGGAGTCGGTCGGCTGAACCGCAGAGCCCCCAGCGCGGGCGGAACGGGCCGGGACGCTGCGCTACACTCCAACGAGGCCCGTCGATCGGGTTCGACTCCCGCCCGTCCGACCCCCACAGCGGATCCTGGATCCTCTGCGGGCCCGGTCCGGACATGCGTCGGATGCCGGAGCCGATCGTCGGCCGACGGTCTGTTGCGGGTCGTCGTGGTGGACGGGGTGCTCACCCCGGACCCGCGGCGGCGGCTCCCCGGACGAGGTGCCTGGCTGCACCCCGATCCGGAGTGCCTGCACCGCGCCGAGCGCAGATCGGCGTTCCCACGGGCGCTCCGCGTCCGGGGTCCGCTGGACACCGCTCCGGTGCGTGCGCGCATCGAGACCGATAGCGCAACCGCGGCGGCCCGCGCCACCGCGAACGGGGCCCGGGAGACACCCGGGTCCGGCACACAAGGAAGCAAGGTCGACCCGTCATGAGCCAGTCGTGAAGATCGCACCATGAACGTGCTTCGACACTAGGTTCGAGGTCGAGCGGGATCCGCCGCCGGCCTCCGAGTAACAAGGAGTGCAGTGGCAGGCAAGGCCCGCGTGCATGAGCTCGCCAAGGAGCTCGGTATCAGCAGCAAGCAGGTCCTGAGCAAGTTGCAGGACCTCGGCGAGTACGTGAAGTCCCCGTCCTCGACCGTCGAGGCCCCCGTGGCCCGCAAGCTCCGCGAGTCGGTGAGCGGTGGCTCCGGCGACGGCGCCCGCCGTCAGCCCGGCGGCGGCAGGCCCCGGCCCGGTGGGGCCGCCCCCAGTCCGTCCGCGGTTCCGTCGCGCCCGGCGCAGCCGTCGGGCGGTCCCGTTCCCGGGCCGCCCGCGCGCCAGCAGCCGGAGCAGCAGTCGCGCCCGGCGGCGTCCGCGCCGTCGCCCGCGGAGCAGACCGACCGCGCGCGGCCCAGCGGCCCGCGCCCCGGTCCTCGGCCGGGCCCGCCCGCGCGGCCCGAGCAGCGTCCCGCGGCGGAGGCGCCCTCCACGCCCGCGCAGCCCGGCCAGCAGCAGCCCGGCCAGCAGCAGTCCGGCCAGCAGCAGTCCGGCCAGCAGCAGTCCGGCCAGCAGCGTCCCGGCCAGGAGCCCGCAGGCCCCCGGCCCGGCCAGCAGCCGCGTCCGGGTCAGCAGCCGCGCCCCGGGCAGCAGTCCCGGCCCGGTCAGCAGGCGCCGGGCACGCCCGCACAGCAGCGTCCCGCCGCCGACGCGGGCGGCACCGTCGTGCCGCCGCGCCCGGCCGCGCCGCGTCCCGGCCCGCGTCCGCCGCGGGTGGGCAACAACCCGTTCGGCGTCGGCTCCGGTGCCCCGCCGCGCCCGGCCGCGCCGCGCCCCGGCCCGCCCGGAGGCGGTCAGGGCCAGGGTGGTCAGGGCCAGAGCGGCCCGGGTCAGGGTGGCGGTCCGCGTCCCGGTGGCCCGCGTCCGCAGGCCCCGCGCTCCGGTGAGCCGGGTCGCGGTGGTCCGCGTCCCAACCCGGGCAACATGCCCCCGCGCCCGAACCCCGGCATGATGCCGGCGCGCCCGGCGGGCCAGCGGCCCGGTCCGGGTGGTGCCGGCGGCCGTGGCCGTCCCGGTGGTCCCGGCGGCGGTCGTCCCGGTGGTCCCGGTGGTCCCGGTGGTCGTCCCGGCGGCGGTGGCTTCCGCCCCGGTGGTGGCGGCGGTCCTGGTGGTGGTGGTGCCCCCGCGGGTGGCGGCTTCCGCCCCGGTGGTGGCGGTGGTCGTCCCGGTGGCGGCGGTCGCGGCCGCGGCGGTGCCGCGGGTGCCTTCGGCCGTCCCGGCGGTCCGGCCCGCAAGGGCCGCAAGTCGAAGCGGCAGAAGCGCCAGGAGTTCGACTCGATGCAGGCCCCCTCGGTCGGCGGCGTCCGCCTGCCGAAGGGCCACGGCGAGACGATCCGGCTGCCACGCGGCGCGTCGCTCACCGACTTCGCCGAGAAGATCGGCGCCAACCCGGCTTCGCTGGTTCAGGTGCTGTTCCACCTCGGCGAGATGGTCACGGCCACCGCATCGGTCGCCGACGAGGTGCTCGAGCTGCTCGGCACCGAGATGAACTACAACGTCCAGGTCGTCAGCCCGGAGGAGGAGGACCGCGAGCTGCTCGACAGCTTCTCCATCTCCTACGGCGAGAACGCCGGTGGCGAGGAGGACCTGGTCGTCCGGCCGCCGGTCGTCACGATCATGGGTCACGTCGACCACGGAAAGACGCGACTGCTGGACACGATCCGCCGCGCCAACGTCATGGAGGGCGAGGCAGGCGGCATCACCCAGCACATCGGCGCCTACCAGGTGGTCTCCGAGCTGGAGGGCGAGGAGCGCCCGATCACGTTCATCGACACCCCGGGTCACGAGGCGTTCACCGCCATGCGTGCCCGCGGTGCGAAGTCCACGGACATCGCGGTGATCGTGGTCGCAGCCGACGACGGCGTCATGCCGCAGACGGTGGAGGCGATCAACCACGCCCAGGCGGCCGACGTGCCGATCGTGGTGGCGGTCAACAAGATCGACGTCGAGGGTGCGAACCCGGCGAAGATCCGCCAGCAGCTCACCGAGTACAACCTCGTGGCCGAGGAGTACGGCGGCGAGACGATGTTCGTCGACATCTCGGCGAAGCAGGGCACCAACATCGACTCGCTGCTCGAGGCGATCCTGCTCACCGCCGACGCCGCGCTCGACCTGCGGGCCAACCCGGACATGGAGGCCCAGGGCGTCGCGATCGAGGCGCACCTCGACCGCGGCCGCGGCCCTGTGGCCACCGTGCTGGTCCAGCGCGGCACGCTGCGGGTCGGCGACTCGGTCGTCGCGGGCGACGCCTCCGGGCGCGTCCGGCGCATGCTCGACGAGCACGGCGACGACGTCACCGAGGCCTACCCGTCGCGGCCGGTGCAGGTCATCGGGTTCACCTCGGTGCCCGGCGCGGGCGACACGTTCCTCGTCGTCGACGAGGACCGCGTGGCCCGTCAGATCGCCGACCGGCGCCGCGCCCGTGAGCGCAACGCCGAGCTGGCCAGCCGCCGCAAGCGCGTCAGCCTGGAGGACCTGGACGCCGCGCTGAAGGAGACCAACACCCTCAACCTGATCATCAAGGGTGACAACTCGGGTACCGTCGAGGCCCTCGAGGACGCGCTCATGAAGATCGAGGTGGGCGACGACGTCGAGCTGCGGGTCATCCACCGCGGCGTCGGTGGCATCACCGAGGGCGACATCAACCTCGCGATCGCCGACAACGTCATCGTCCTGGGCTTCAATGTCCGCGCCGAGGGCAAGGCCACCGAGCTCGCCAACCGCGAGGGCGTGGAGATCCGGTACTACACCGTGATCTACCAGGCCATCGAGGAGATCGAGAAGGCGCTCAAGGGCATGCTCAAGCCGGAGTACGAGGAGGTCGAGCTGGGCCGCGCCGAGGTCCGCGAGGTCTTCAAGTCCTCCCGCGTCGGCACGATCGCCGGTTGCCTCGTGATGAGCGGGGAGATCCGCCGCAACGCGCGCGGCCGGCTGCTCCGCGACAACGTGGTGATCGCCGAGAACCTGCCGATCAGCTCGCTGCGGCGGTTCAAGGACGACGTGGTCGAGGTCCGCGAGGGCTTCGAGTGCGGTTTCACGCTCGGCAACTACAGCGACATCAAGGTCGGCGACGTCGTCGAGACCTTCGAGATGCGCGAGAAGCCGAGGGCCTAGCGGCACGTGAGTGGAAAACGTCGCGGGAGCGACGTTTTCCACTCACGAGCAGCGGAGCTGCGGATGTATGTAGGGGCATTGGAGCTGGACGTCCTCCTCGGGGACGTCCACTCTCTGAAGCAGAAGCGGTCGGTGGTCCGGCCCGTGCTGGCCGAGCTGCGGCGCAAGTTCGAGGTGGCCGTCGCCGAGGCGGGGCACCTCGACCTGCACCGGCGAGCGATCCTCGGCGTGAGCTGTGTCGCCGCCGACCACGCCCACGTCATTGAGGTGCTGGACCGGTGCGAGCGGCTCGTCGCCGCGCGCCCGGAGCTCGAGCTCCTGTCGGCCCGGCAGCGGATGCTGGGCCCGGAGGACGACTGAGGCCGTGAGTGGATACGAGTGCCAGGGCACTCGTATCCACTCACGGCCCGACGAAGGAGGGCTGTTGTTGTGGTCGACCAGGCCCGCGCGCGGCGACTCGCCAAGCGCATCTCGCAGATCGTGGCCGCCGCCCTGGAGCACGAGGTCAAGGACCCGCGGCTCAAGATGGTGACGATCACCGACACCCGCGTCACCGGCGACCTCCGCGAGGCCACCGTGTACTACACCGTGCTCGGCGAGACGGTCGACGCTGACCCGGACACCGCGGGCGCCGCGGCCGCGCTCGCCAGCGCCACGGGCGTACTGCGTTCGCTGGTCGGGGCCGGCACCGGGATCCGGCACACGCCGTCGCTCACGTTCGTCCCGGATGTGGTTCCGGACGAGGCGCGCCGGATGGAGGAGCTGCTCGCGCGCACCCGCGAGTCGGACGCCGAGGTCGCGCGGCTCGCCGCGGGCGCCCGTCCGGCGGGCGAGGCCGACCCGTACCGGGCGCCGCGCGAGCGGGCCGAGGAGGAATGACCCGCGAGTCCGTCGCCGCGGCTGCCGAGCGGCTCGCCGCGGCGCGCGACGTCACCCTGCTCGCCCACGTCAACCCGGACGCCGACGCGCTCGGCAGCGCGCTGGCGCTCGGCATCGCCCTGCGTCGGCGCGGCGCCACCGTCCGGGTGGCGTTCGCGGAGCCGGACCGGATGCCGGAGTCCCTCGTCCCGCTGGATGTGTGCGGCCTCGTCGTGCCGCCTGCGGAGGTGCCCGCCGCCGCCGAGTTGCTGGTGGCGTGCGACGCGGCGGCGCCCGCCCGGCTCGGTGCCCTCGCCGACCGGCTCGCGACGGCCGGGGCCACCGTGATGATCGACCACCACGCGTCGAACCCCGGGTTCGGCGACGTGCAGGTGCTCGATCCCGCCGCGGAGGCCACCGTGGTGCTCGTGCACCGGGTGCTCGTCGCCATGGGGGAGCCGCTCGGCGTGGACGTGGCGCGCTGCCTCTACGCGGGACTGGTCACCGACACCCGTGGCTTCCGCACGGCGGGACCGGACGCGCACCGGATCGCCGCGGAGCTCGTCGCCGCGGGCGTCGACCCCGAGGCGCTGGTGCGGCCGATCATGGACACACACCCCTACGCCTGGCTGGCGGCGCTGGGCGGCGCGCTCGAGCGTGCGGTGCTGGAGCCGGCCGCCGCGGGCGGGCTCGGGCTGGTGCACACCACGGTGCCGCTGGCCGATGTCGCGCGGTTCCGCACCGAGGAGGTCGACGGGGTCGTCGACGTCCTCCGCACCGCGGCCGAGGCCGAGGTCGCGGCCGTGCTGAAGCAGGTGGCGCCCGACCGGTGGGTCACCTCGTTGCGCTCCACCGGACGCGTGGACGTCGCCGCGGCCGCCATTCGGCTCGGCGGGGGCGGGCACCGCGCGGCGGCGGGCTTCACCTGCGACGCAGGCCTCGACGATGTGCTCGCCGCCCTGCGCAGGGCGCTGGAGCCGGACATCCACCGATCGGTGGACCCGCTGTCCACCCAGGTCCCGTGATCGGTACCGCCCGCGGCTGATCCCGCCCCGGTGCGGCGCTGCCAAGATCGGCACATGCAAGATCTGACCCCGCCCGTGACACCCGCGCTCGAGATGGCGGGTCTGTACAAGGTGTTCGGTACCAAGACAGCCGTCGACCACATCGATCTCACGGTGCCCGCCGGGTCGTTCTTCGGGCTCGTGGGGCCCAACGGGGCGGGCAAGACCACGAGCCTGTCCATGGCGACCGGGCTCCTGCGCCCGGACGGGGGCACGGCCCGCGTCCACGGCCACGACGTGTGACGGGAACCGCAGCGGGCGAAGGCCCTCCTCGGGCTGTTGCCCGACGGCCTGGCGATGCCGAAGCGCCTCAGGGGCCGCGAGGTCATCTGGGCGTCACCGAGCGGGCATGGTTCCTGGCGCTGTACCTCCCCGAGCCGTGGCAGTGGCCGACCATCATCTTCATGATCGCGCTCGGCGTCGGGCTGGCGGCGTGGGCGCTGCTGCTGCATGGGCAGTCGGGCGGGCGCACCCCGCTCCTTCCTGCCCGGTTCCGGCGCCCGGTTACGGTGGATGCCCACCCTGTGAAGGAGCCCCATGACGTCGGAGATCCGGCCCGCCAGCACTGACCGGGAAGAGCGCGCCGCGCGCCGGGCGTTCCTCGCCGCGGCGCTGCGGCACCCGGCCACGATGGGCGCGGTGACGCCGAGCTCGCCGCGGCTGGGCGCGGTGCTCGCGTCGGTGGTGCCCCGCACCGGGCACCCCGTGGTCGTGGAGCTCGGGCCCGGCACCGGTGCGGTGAGCGCCGTGATCGCCGAGCGGCTGCCGCCCGGTGCGCGGCACCTCGCCGTGGAGCTGGATCCGGACATGGTCGCGTTCCTGCGTCGCACCCGACCGGAGCTGGAGGTCGTCCCCGGCAGCGCGGCGCAGCTGACCGCGCTGCTCGCCGAGCGCGGTATCACCTCGGTCGACGCCGTGGTCTGCGGCCTGCCATGGGCACTGTTCGACGACGCGACGCAGACGTCGCTGCTCGAACAGATCAGCCAGGTCATCGGGGGGACCGGCGCGTTCACCACGTTCGCCTACCTGCACGGGATGACACTGTCTGCGGCGCGCCGGTTCCGCCGCACCCTGCGGGAGACGTTCGACGAGGTCGTCGTGAGCGCCACCGTCTGGCGGAACCTGCCCCCCGCGTTCGTCTACGTGTGCCGGCGCCCGCGGGTGCTGCGCGCCGCGGAATGACCGGGGAGCGCGTCCCTGTGCGGGAAGTGCTGCGGCTGGCCGCGCCCGCGTTGCCGGTGCTCGCCGCCGAACCGCTCTACCTGCTCGTCGACACCGCCGTGGTCGGCAGGCTCGGGGCGGTGTCGCTCGCCGGGCTCGCGGTCGCCGGCGTCGTGTTCGCCCAGGTCACGAGCCAGCTCAACTTCCTGTCCTACGGCACCACGGCCCGTGCGGCCCGCCTGCACGGCGCCGGTCGGCCCGGGGAGGCGGTGGGCGAGGGCGTGCAGGCCACCTGGCTCGCCGTCGCCGTCGGGCTGCTGGTCCTCGGCGTCGGACAGCTCGTCGCCCGCCCGGTCGCCACGGCGCTGGGTGACGGCGGGGAGATCGCCGATGCCGCGGTGTCGTGGCTGCGGGTGGCCCTGTTCGGCGCGCCGATGGTGCTGGTGACGCTCGCGGGCAACGGCTGGATGCGCGGGGTCCAGGACACCGCCCGGCCGATGCGTTTCGTGCTGGCGGGCAACGGGCTCTCCGCGGTGATCTGCCCGGTGCTGGTGCACGGGATCGGCGGCTGGGCCGGGCTGGGCCTGGTCGGGTCGGCGGCCGCCAACGTCATCGGGCAGTTGGTCGGCGCCGCGCTGTTCCTCGTCACGCTGATCCGGGCGGCCCGGGGCTCGGCCGTGCCGCTGCGACCCGCGCCCGCCGTGCTGCGCGCCCAGCTCGGGCTCGGCCGCGACCTGCTCGCCCGCAGCCTCGCGTTCCAGGCGTGCTTCCTGTCCGCCGCGGCGGTCGCGACCCGGTTCGGCGCCGCCACTGCGGCCGCGCACCAGATCGTGCTGCAGCTGTGGTTCTTCCAGGCCCTCGTGCTCGACGCCGTCGCGATCGCGGCGCAGGCGCTGGTGGGAGCGGCTTTGGGCAGCGGGGGAGCGGAGCGGGCGCGAGGCCTCGCCGCGCAGGTGACGCGGTACGGGCTCGGGCTGGGCATCGCGTTCGGCGTGCTGTTCGCGGCGCTGCTCCCGGTGCTGCCGCCGGTGTTCACCCCCGACCCCGCCGTGCTCGCGATCGTTCCGGTCGCCTGGTGGTTCTTCGCCGCGATGCAGCCCGTGGCCGGGGTCGTGTTCGCCCTCGACGGCGTGCTGCTCGGCGCGGGCGACGCCGCGTTCCTGCGGACGTCGACCCTGGCCGCGGCCGTGCTCGGGTTCCTCCCGCCGATCTGGGCGTCGCTGGTGTTCGGCTGGGGCCTGGCCGGGATCTGGTCGGGGCTGGCGGCGTTCATGGTGATCCGGCTGGTGGCGGTGGGGCTGCGGGCCCGGTCCGGGCGGTGGGCCGTGCCGGGGGCGGTCCGAGCCTGAGGGTCCCCACAACCGGCGCCACGGCCCGTACGGTTGCCGGCATGGTGGCCCTACTGTCACCCAGTGGCAGTAAGGCCACCATGCTGGCGTTTCCGGCGGCCGTGCGGCGCTATGCGACGAACGTGCCGCCCGTCCGTCTCGCCACGTCCCATACCGGCTCGGCCGTCTCCGTTACCTCGCCGTCGCCGGCGAACAGCAGGAAGCGGTCGAAGCTGCGCGTGAACCAACGATCGTGGGTGACCGCGAGCACCGTGCCCTCGAACGCGGCGAGCGCCTGCTCCAGTGCCTCGGCCGAGGCGAGGTCGAGGTTGTCGGTGGGCTCGTCGAGCAGCAGCAACGTGGCGCCCGGCAGCTCCAGTAGCAGGATCAGCACGCGCGCCTGCTGGCCGCCCGACAGCGTCTCGAACCCCTGCTCGGCCTGCGCCGCCAGCTCGTAGCGGGCCAGCGCCTTCATCGCCACCTCGCGGGTCGTCCCGTCCCGGTCGACGTCCCCGGCCACCAGCACCTCCACCGGGGTGCGGCCGGTCAGCTCGGGGCGGTCGTGGGTCTGCGAGAAGTGCCCGGGGCGGACCCGCGCGCCCAACCGGGCCGTCCCCTCGTGCGCAACGGGCGCGAGCGCGATCCCGCTCGCCGGAACTCGTTCTACCCGCCCCCGCCGGCTTCGCAGGCTCCGCCGGCTGCCATCCCCCAGGCCCGGTTCGGGGTCGGTGCCCCCGCGGGCGAGCAGCCGCAGGAAGTGCGACTTGCCGGTGCCGTTCGCGCCGAGCACCGCCACTCGGTCGCCGAACCACACCTCCAGGTCGAACGGGTAGGTCAGCCCGTCGAGCTCCAGCTGCTCGCACACCACCGCCCGCTTGCCGGTGCGCGCCCCGCCCAGCTGCATCCGGACGTTCTGCTCGCGCGGCTTCTCCGGCGGCGGGCCCGCCTCCAGGAACCGGGCCAGGCGCGTGCGTGCCGCCGCCAGCCGCGACGCCATCCCGTCGTTGTGCGCCGCCTTGGCCTTGTAGAACGCGACGAGCCGCTCCAGCTTGGCGCGCTCCTCGTCCCAGCGGCGGCGCTGCTCGTCGAGCCGGTTGTGCCGCGCGACGCGCGCCGCGTGCCACGACGCGAACCCGCCCGGGTGCACCCATGCCGAACCCGCCTCCACGGTGACGACGCGCTGCGCGGTGCGGGCGAGCAGCTCGCGGTCGTGGCTGACGAACAGCACGCTCTTGGCCGACTCGCCGATCCGCTCCTCCAGCCAGCGCTTGCCGGGGACGTCGAGGAAGTTGTCCGGCTCGTCCAGCAGCAGCACCTCGTCGGGGCCGCGCAGCAGCAGTTCGAGCGCGAACCGTTTCTGCTCGCCGCCCGACAGGGTCGCCACCCGCCGGTCCCGGACCTGCTCCCACGGCAGGCCCAGCACGGCGACGGCCGCCGTGTCGAACTCCACCTCGGCCGCGTACCCGCCCGCCTCACCCCACGCATTGAGCGCATCGGCGTAGCGCAGCTGGGAGCGCTCGCTCGCGCCGAGCGCGCGCTCGGTGGCCCGCAACCGCTCGCCCGCCGCGCGGACCGCGGGCGGCGCGAGTGAGAGCGCCAGGTCGGCGAGCCTGCGGTCGTCGCTGATCGAGCCGATGAACTGCCGCATCACCCCGAGGCCGCCACTGCGGGCGATGCTGCCCGCAGCGGGCGTGATCTCCCCGGCGACCATCCGCAGCAGCGTGGTCTTGCCCGCGCCGTTCGGGCCGACGAGCGCGACCTTGGCGCCGTCGCCCACCCGGAAGGAGACGTCGGCGAACAACGTGCGGCCGTCGGGCAGCTGGTGCGCGACGGCCATCGCCTCGATGTGGCCCACGAGGAGAAGATGGTGGCGGGCGGGAACCGGCGGGGTCGAGCGGATATCGCCCGCTCAGGTGCGCGGGCCGGCCCACGCCGCCCAGAGCGCGGCGTAGCTGCCGCCCGCGGCAACCAGCTCGTCGTGCCGCCCCGTCTCCACGATCCGGCCCTTGTCCAGTACCACGATCCGGTCGGCGGCCGCGGCCTGTGTGAGTCGGTGGGTGATCAGCACGGCCGTGCGGCCGGCCAGCGCGCCGTCGGCGGCCCGCTCGAGGGTCTTGGCGCCGGCACTGCCGGCCTCGGCGGTGGCCTCGTCCAGCACCGCGACCGCCGGGTCGGCCAGCACGAGCCGCGCCAGCGCGAGCTGCTGGGCGCGGGTGGCCGACAGCTCGTCGCCGCCGTCGCCCACCACGTCGTCGAACTCGAGCGGCGCCTCGACGGTGCGCAACGCCGCGGTGAGCTCGGCGTCGGTGGCGTCCGGGCGGGCCAGCCGGAGGTTGTCGGCGACGGTGCCCGCGAACACGTGCACCTCCTGCGTGACGAGCGCGACGTGCCCGCGCAGGTCGGCGATCTCGGGCAGCGGCACCCCGCCGATCTCCACCGAGCCCGCCGTGGGCGTGTGCACTCCGGCGAGGACGGCGCCCAGCGTGGTCTTGCCCGCCCCGCTCGACCCGACCACGGCGACGCGCTCGCCCGGTGCCACCTCCAGGTCGATGCCGTGCAGTACCTCGGCGCCACCGTCGTAGGCGTGCCGGAGCCCGCTGATCCGCACCGAGGCGTCCCGCGGTGCCCGGGGCTGCGCGGGGACGGCCGGGACCGGCATGTCCACCACTCCGACCAGCCGGGCGAGCGCGGCACCCGCGGACTGCGCCTCGTCCAGCAGGAACAGCATAATGCCGATCGGGTCGAACAGCCGCAGGAAGTACAGGGCGGCCGCCGTGGCGGCGCCGAGCGTGACCACGTCCGAGCGCACCAGCCAGAAGCCGGTGACGAGGATGGCGACCACCCCGACCAGCTCGGCGCTGTTCATGAACGCGCCGTAGCGCGACTGGGCGGTGGAGGCGCGCATCGCCGCGCCCACCGCCGCGGTGGAGTGGGCGTCGATGCGGGCGAGCTGGGTGGCCCGCAGCCGGAAGGCCCGGACGGTGGCCGCGCCGCCGACCCCGCTCAGCAGGGCCTGCGTGCGGGTGCCCTCCGCGGCGCGCTCCGCCGCGTAGCGCACGCCCGAGACGCGTACGTACCAGCGCGTGACCAGCACCCAGATCGGGAGCGGGGCGAGCCCGGCCAGCGCGAGCCGCCAGTCGAGCACGCCGAGCCCGACCACCGTGAACCCGACGTCCAGCAGGGCGATCACCACCACGGGGATGGACCGGCGCACCCCCTCGGAGATCACCGCGATGTCGCCGCCGACCCGCTGCAGGAGGTCGCCCGACCCGGCCCGCTCCACGTCGGCCAGCGGGACGTCCAGCGCGCGGCGCACCACGCGCTCGCGCAACCCGGCCAGCACCTGCTCGCCCAGGTGCGCGACCATGACCGAGCCGAGCGCCGCCAGCAGCGCGCGCGCCACCAGCGCACCGAGGATGCCCAGCGCGAGGACGTCGATCGCACCAGCCGGACCGCGGGTGAGCACGGCGTCGACGATGCTGCCGAGCAGCAGCGGCACCAGCAACAGCGCCACAGCGGCACCCAGCAGTGTGAGCACGGTGGCCGCCAGCAGCAGCCGGTGCGGCCGGGCGAGTTCGCCCAGTGCGCGACGGGTGCGCGCCGGTGTGGCGATGGGCAGCCCGGTCACGGCCGGTGGAGTGCTCACGACAGCACCGCCGCACGGTAGGCCGGATCGGCCGTGAGCTCGGCGTGGGTGCCGGTGGCGACGACCGCGCCGTCGTCGACCAGCAGCACCCGCCCGCACCGGGCCAGCAGGGCCGGGCTCGACGTCACCAGCACGGTGGTGCGCCCGGCCCGCAGCCGGGCGATCCCGTCGGCGATGCGGTGCTCGGTGGCCGCGTCGACGGCGGTGGTGGGGTCGTGCAGCACGAGCACCGGTGCGTGCGCGGCCAGCGCCCGCGCCAGGGCGATCCGCTGGCGCTGCCCGCCCGAGAGCGTGCGCCCGCGCTCGGTGAGCTCGGTGGCGAGCCCGGCGGCCTGCGAGTCGACGACCTCGTCGGCGGCCGCCGCGGCCAGCGCGGCAAGGTCGCCGCCCGTGTTCTCACCCAGCGTGCCCTCGAACAGCGTGGCCTCGTGGCGGGCCACCAGCACAGCGGCGCGTGCCTCGTCGAGCGTGACCAGGCGCAGATCGACGCCGTCGAGCTCGACCGGATCGTCCCTCTCGCGGGCCAGCGCGTCGAGCAGGCTGCCGGCGTCGGCGGTGCGCAGGGTGACCAACCCGACGTGCTCGCCCGCGGCCACGTCGAGCGCCAGGCCCCCGGCCTGCCGGACCCGCAGCGCGCCCGATGACGCGGGCGGCAGCGTGCCGTCGCCCTCCTGCACCGCGGGGGGTGTGGCGAGCAGGGCGGCCAGCCTGCGGGCCGACCCGCGGGCCCCGGCGAGGATCGGGCCGACCTCCGTGAGCCGCTCCAGCGGGCCGATCAGGAACTGCGCCAGCCCGACGGCCGCGACGAGCTCGCCGACGGTGATGGCGCCGTCGAGCGCGAGGCGTCCGCCGACCCATGCCACGACCACGAGGAAGAGCCCTGTGATCACGTTGGTGGCGCCGTTGTAGCCGCCCTCGAGCCGGGCCGCGGCCAGCCGTGCGCGCAGGGCCCGGCGGCTGGCGCGGCGGTAGGACTCGCCCGCCGCGCGCTCGGCCCCGATGCCCTTGATCACCCGCAGGCCGGTGACGACATCGGTGGCCACGCCGGTGGCGGCCGCGAGCGTGGCCTGCTCGGCCTCGGCCCGCCCGACCAACGGCCGGGCGAGCAGCCGCGAGCTCAGGAGCACCAGCGGCACGCCCGCCAGCACGACCAGCCCGAGCAGCACCGAGGCGTCGAGCAGGACGACCGCCCCTCCCGCCAGCGCCGCCAGCGCTCCGACCGCCATCGCGATCGCCCGGCACACCAGCCCGGCGCGGTCGGCGTCGGAACCCGCGAGGCTCACCAGTTCGCCCGGGCGGCCGAGCACGCCCCCCGCCGGGTGCAGCACCCGCGCGGCCACCGCGAGCCGGATCCCGTGCGCCGCGAGCCGCTCGGTGCGCTGGGCGAGCCAGTAGCCGCCGTAGGCGCACGCCGCGAGGACCACGAACACGCCGACGACCACGCCGAGCCAGCGCAGCAGCGCCCCGGTGTCGCCGGTGCCGACCGCGAGGTCGATCGCGACCCCGACCGTGACGGGCACGGCCGCCTCGGCGAGCTGGTGGCCGGCCACGAGCAGCGAGGCGACGGTGAGGTCGCGGCGCTGGCCCGCGGCGGCGCTGCGCAGTAGCCCGCCCGGTGTGGGTGGTGCGGCGGGTCGGCCCGGCATGGTGGTCCTTTCGCTGGTGCTGACAGGGGAGACCGTAACCGGGCGGGCCGACGGTTCTCCGCCGATTCCGCCCGCCCGTCCACAGGTCGCAGGCGCCAGGAAGAATCGCCCCGCGTGAACGCCGCACCCGCAGGACTCGTGGTCGTCGACAAGCCCGGCGGGATGACGTCGCACGACGTCGTCGCCCGACTGCGCCGGATCCTGCGCACCCGCAAGGTCGGCCACGCCGGCACGCTCGACCCGATGGCCACCGGGGTGCTCGTCTGCGGGGTGGGGCGGGCCACGAAGCTGCTCGGGCACCTCGCGCTCGACACCAAGGCCTACACGGCCACCGTCCGGCTGGGCGTCGCCACCACCACCGACGACGCCGAGGGCGAGGTCGTCGCCACCGCCGACGCCGCAGGCGTGACCGACGCGGCGATCGCCGAGGGCATGGCCGCGCTCACGGGCGCGATCGAGCAGGTCCCCAGCTCGGTGAGCGCCATCAAGGTCGGCGGGAAGCGGGCCTACGCGCTGGTGCGGGCGGGGGAGGAGGTCGTGCTCCCGGCCCGGCCGGTCACCGTGTCGGCCTTCGCCCTGCTGGAACGCCGCGGCGACGAGCTCGACGTCGCCGTGGAGTGCTCGTCGGGCACCTACGTGCGGGCGCTGGCGCGGGACCTGGGCGCCGCGCTGGGCGTCGGCGGGCACCTCACCGCGCTGCGACGCACCCGCGTCGGCCCGTTCACGTTGGAGCACGCCCGAACGCTGGAGGAGCTGGAGCGCGAGCCAGGCGTCTCGCTGTCACTGGACGAGGCGGTCGCCGTCGCGTTCCCGCGGCGCGACCTGGACGCGGCACTGGCCGCCGACATCTCCCACGGCCGGCCGCTGCCCGCCGCCGGGCTGACCGGCACCTACGGCGTCTTCGCGCCGGACGGGCGCGCACTGGCGCTGATGACCGAGAAGGGCGACCGCGCCCGTCCGCTGGTCGTGCTGGCGCCCGCCGCCACCTGACCCAACGGCGAGCCGGGCGACGAGCCCGCGCGAGTCGGGCGATTCGTGCGTCCGAGTCGGGGGATTCGTGCGCACCCGCCCCCGACGCGCGCGCACCCGCCCCCGACGCGCGGGCACGTGCTCCCCGGCTCGCGCGCCGTTTCGTACCGACTCGCGGGTGGGGTGGAGGCGTTCCGTACGCTCGCCCCCGTGCAGCGCTGGCGTGGGCTCGAGGCCGTGCCGACCGGGTGGGGCCGCAGCGTCGTCACCGTCGGGGTGTTCGACGGTGTGCACCGCGGCCACCAGAAGCTGATCGGCCGGGCGGTGGAGCGGGGGCGGGAGCGGGGTCTGCCCGCCGTACTGGTGACGTTCGACCCGCACCCCGCCGAGGTGGTGCGCCCCGGGAGTCACCCGGCGCGGCTCACCAGCCTTCCCCGACGGGCGGACCTGGTGGCCGAGCTCGATGTCGACGCGTTCTGCGTGCTGCCGTTCACCCCCGAGCTCGCCCGCACCGAGCCCCCCGAGTTCGCGCACGAGGTGCTGGTGGAGCGCCTGCACGCCGCCGACGTCGTCGTGGGGCGCAACTTCCGGTTCGGCCACCGGGCCGCCGGCGACGTCGCCGAGCTCACGCGGCTGGGGGAGCGGTTCGGCTTCGGTGTCGAGGGGCTCGACCTCATCACCGACGACGGGGTCACGTTCTCCTCCACCTACGTCCGCTCCTGCATCGACGCGGGTGATGTGGAGGCCGCGGCGGCCGCGCTGGGCAGGCCGCACCGGGTGGAGGGCGTGGTCGTCCACGGCGACCGCCGCGGGCACGCGCTCGGCTTCCCGACGGCCAACCTGTCCACCGTGCCGTACACGGCGCTGCCCGCCGACGGGGTCTACGCGGGCCGGTTCGCGATCGGGGAGCGCCTGCTCCCGGCGGCGGTCTCGGTGGGAACCAATCCCACGTTCTCCGGGCGGGTCCGCACCGTCGAGGCCTACGTGCTCGACGTCGACGAGGACTTCTACGGGTTCGAGGTCGCCGTTGACTTCGTCCACCGGCTGCGCGGGCAGGAGCGCTTCGCCGACGTGGACGCGCTGGTCGCGCAGATGCACCGGGACGTGGCCCGCACGCGCGAGCTGCTCGGCGTCTGACTTCTCCCGTTCGCCCACGGGGAGGGCGGTCTGACTGCGAGCATGCGGTCATGGCGAGGGCGGACGGAGAGCCTGCGGACATCGCAGCCAACCGGGAGCGGCAACGCGAGCTCTACGGTTCCCCGCTCGGCGACCGCGTGCGCACGCTCACCGGTGCGCTCGGGATCACCCAGGCCCGGCTCGCCCGTGCGCTGGGGGTCAGCCCGGCCATGCTCAGCCAGCTGGTGAGCGCGCGCCGGGTCAAGATCGGCGACCCTGCGGTGCTCGCCCGGCTGCTCATGCTCGACCAGCGCTGCCAGGGTCTGCGCACCCCGCCCGAACCGCGGGCGGTGGAGGTCCTGCTCGCCGACGTCGCGCGGGTCCGGTGGCACTGGACCGCGCCGCGGGTCGGCGAGCGGCGCAGGCGGCGGGCGGCGGCCGACGGCGCCGCGATCGACGCGCTGCGCGGCATCGCCGAGCCCGCCCGGCTCGCGGCGGCTGCTGCCGCGCTCGGCCCGGCCTTCCCGGAGCTGGCCGACGCCCTCCGGCAGGCGGCCGGCCGTCCCCGGGTGTGAGGTGGGGCTGTTCACGGCGCTGTGGCCGCCCGCCGGGGCGGTGCAGGCGCTCGCGGCCGACACCGCGGCGGTGGGCGAGCCGCGCGGCTGGCGGGTGCGTGCGCCGGACGCGTGGCACGTCACGCTCGCGTTCCACGGCGCCGCCGACCCGGGGGTGCTCGCCCGGCGCCTCGACCGGGCGGCCCGCGGCGCGCCCGCTCCCCGGCTGCGGATCGCCGGGGGCGGGGCGGCGCCGGGTGTGCGGTGGGCCGGGGTGACCGCCGAGCCGGCCGACCTGCTGATCGGCCTCGTCGTGCTCGCGGGCGGCGCGCCCGAGCGGTTCGTGCCCCGCGTCACGGTGCTGCGGGTGCGACCGCGGCCCGGGCCCGCCGCGGATCCCGACCCGCCGGTGACATGGACGGCGCACCGCGGGCCGTGGTGGCGTCCCACCGAACTGCTGCTCGTCGGCAGCGAGCCCACCCGGGGCGGGTCGCGCTACCGGGTGGTCCACCGCGTTCCGCTGGGCGGGCCGTGACACCTGCGGGCCGGCCGCGCCGTCGTGGCTGGTAACGTGGCGTGCTGGGTCCGGCTGCAGTCCGTGGTGGCCGTGCACCGTCTTCCGTCCCTGTCAGGGGAATCGGACCACACGGCACAGCAACGAAAGAGGAGAACGTGGCACTCGACGCCGCAACCAAGAAGTCGGTCCTGGACGAGTACGGGGTCCACGAGGGCGACACCGGCTCCCCGGAGGCGCAGGTCGCGCTGCTGACCAAGCGGATCATCGGCCTCACCGAGCACCTCAAGCAGCACAAGCACGACCACCACTCGCGGCGGGGTCTCCTGCTGCTGGTCGGTCGCCGCCGCCGCCTGCTGAAGTACCTGGCGTCCGTCGACGTGGCGCGCTACCGGTCGCTCATCGAGCGCCTCGGCCTCCGCCGCTGATCACTGCCGGCCCGGACCACTGATGTGGTCCGGGCCGCGGCACAATTCCAGAACGAACCACTGACGCCACGCCTCCGGCAGACGATCCGCCGGTCCTCGGTAGTGGCTCCCGGGGCAGGTGCCCCGAGGGCTTCGATCGAAGACCGGCCCAGGCCGAGGATCCTTCCGGTGTGGCGTGGGGTCTCCCTCCCGAAAGAGGAGATGTCCACTAAATGACCGACCCGATGGACAACGTGCACGAGACCAGTGCCGTCATCGACAACGGGAGCTTCGGCTCCCGCACCGTCCGGTTCGAGACCGGGCGCCTCGCGCGCCAGGCCGCCGGATCCGTCGTCGCCTACCTCGACGACGAGACCATGCTGCTGTCGGCCACCACGGCCTCGAAGCAGCCCAAGGAGCACTTCGACTTCTTCCCGCTCACGGTGGACGTCGAGGAGCGGATGTACTCGATCGGCAAGATCCCCGGCTCGTTCTTCCGCCGCGAGGGCCGCCCGAGCACCGACGCGATCCTCACCTGCCGGCTCATCGACCGGCCGCTGCGCCCGTCGTTCGTCGACGGCCTGCGCAACGAGATCCAGATCGTCGTCACCGTGATGTCGCTGGACCCGCAGGACCCCTACGACGCCCTGGCGATCAACGCCGCCTCGGCGTCCACGCAGCTGGCGGGCCTGCCGTTCTCCGGCCCGATCGGTGGCGTCCGCGTGGCGCTCATCGACGGCCAGTGGGTCGCCTTCCCCACCCACGAGCAGGTCGAGCGCGCGGTGTTCGACATGGTCGTCGCGGGCCGCACGGTCGGTGACGACGTGGCGATCATGATGGTGGAGGCCGAGGCCACCACCTCCACGGTCGAGCTGGTCGCCGGCGGCGCGCAGGCCCCCACCGAGGAGGTCGTCGCGTCCGGGCTGGAGGCGGCGAAGCCGTTCATCCGCAGCCTGTGCGTGGCCCAGCAGCAGCTGGCCGACGCCGCGGCGAAGCCCACCGGCGACTTCCCGACCTACCCCGCCTACCAGGCCGACGTCTTCGAGGCCGTCTCGGCGGCGGGGTCCGACGACCTCGCCCAGGCCCTGACGATCGGCGGCAAGCAGGAGCGCGAGAGCCGCATCGACGAGGTCAAGCTCGCGGTGCTGGACAAGGTCGCGCCGCAGTTCGAGGGCCGCGAGAAGGAGATCGGCGCGGCGTTCCGCTCGCTGAACAAGAAGCTGGTGCGCCAGCGGATCCTGCGCGACCAGGTCCGCATCGACGGTCGCGGCATCACCGACATCCGGCCGCTGTCGGCCGAGGTCGAGGTCATCCCGCGGTCGCACGGTTCGGCGCTGTTCGAGCGCGGCGAGACCCAGATCCTGGGTGTCACCACGCTGAACATGCTGCGCATGGAGCAGCAGATCGACTCGCTCGGTCCGGAGACGCACAAGCGCTACCTGCACCACTACAACTTCCCGCCGTACTCGACCGGTGAGACCGGCCGGGTGGGCTCGCCGAAGCGCCGCGAGATCGGCCACGGCGCGCTGGCCGAGCGGGCCCTGCTGCCCGTGCTGCCCACGCGCGAGGAGTTCCCCTACGCCATCCGGCAGGTGTCGGAGGCGCTGGGCTCCAACGGCTCCACGTCGATGGGCTCGGTCTGCGCGTCCACGATGTCGCTGCTCAACGCCGGTGTGCCGCTGAAGGCGCCGGTCGCGGGCATCGCGATGGGCCTGGTGAGCGACGAGGTCGAGGGCCAGACCCGCTACGTCGCGCTCACCGACATCCTCGGTGCCGAGGACGCGTTCGGCGACATGGACTTCAAGGTCGCCGGCACCGCCGAGTTCGTCACGGCCCTCCAGCTGGACACGAAGCTCGACGGCATCCCGTCCGAGGTGCTGGCCGCGGCGCTGTCGCAGGCCAAGGACGCCCGCCTGACGATCCTCGAGGTCATCGGCGAGGCGATCGACCGGCCCGACGAGATGAGCGAGTTCGCGCCGCGCGTCACGGCCATCAAGGTCCCGGTCGACAAGATCGGTGAGGTCATCGGCCCGAAGGGCAAGATGATCAACTCGATCACCGAGCAGACCGGCGCCGACATCTCCATCGAGGACGACGGCACGATCTACGTCGGTGCGGCCGACGGCCCGTCCGCCGAGGCGGCCATCGGGATGATCAACGCGATCGCCAACCCGCAGCTGCCGAAGATCGGCGAGCGCTTCCTGGGCACGGTGGTCAAGACCGCCGCGTTCGGCGCGTTCGTCTCGCTGGTCCCGGGCAAGGACGGTCTGGTCCACATCTCCAAGCTGGGCCAGGGCAAGCGCATCGCCAAGGTCGAGGACGTCGTCAAGGTGGGCGACAAGCTCCGCGTGGAGGTCACCGACATCGACAACCGGGGCAAGATCAGCCTGGTGCCGGTGGGCGAGGAGTCCGAGAACGGCTCCGCTCCGGCGGGCGAGCCCGCCGACGCGGACGCCGAGGACGAGGCGGCCGCCGAGGTCTCGCCGAGTTGATCTCCGGAAGGCACGTGCGTGCCGGCGTCGAGCCGGCACGCACGGACGTCCTCGTGGCGCCGGGGGCGGACACCTCCGTCCCCGGCGTCTCGCGTACCGACCTGCCCGGTGGACTCCGGGTGGTCACCGAGCCGGTGCCGGGCGTCCGCTCGGTGTCGCTCGGGATCTGGATCGGCATCGGCTCCCGGGACGAGTCACCCGAGCAGGCCGGTGCCGCGCACTACCTCGAGCACCTGCTGTTCAAGGGCACGCGGCGGCGCACGGCGGCGGCGATCGCGGAGGAGTTCGACGCGGTCGGCGGCGAGCTCAACGCGTTCACGGCGAAGGAACACACCTGCTACTACGCGCAGGTGCTCGACACCGACCTGCCGCTCGCGGTCGACGTGCTCGCCGACGTCGTCACCGACGCGGTGCTCGCCCCTGCCGACGTCGAGGTGGAGCGCGGGGTGGTCCTCGAGGAGATCGCCATGCGCGACGACGACCCCGAGGACCTGCTCGGCGAGCTGTTCGACGAGGCGCTGTTCGGCGACCACCCGCTCGGGAGGCCGGTGATCGGGTCCGAGGAGTCGATCCGCCGGATGAGCCGCACCACGCTGCACGACTTCTGGCGCGGGCGGTACACGACCCCGCGGATGGTCGTGGCCGCCGCGGGCAACCTCGTGCACGCCGACCTCGTCGACCTGGTCGGCGCCGCGCTGGGCGGGGCGGCGCTGCAGGCCGGGACCGACGCGGAGGCGGTGGGGCCGCGGGCGGGCGAGATCGTCGCGCTCGGCGGGGGCCCGCGCCTCGTCCTGCGCTCGGAGGACACCGAGCAGGCGCACCTCATGCTCGGCGTCCCCGGCCTCGCGCGCCACGATCCCCGCCGCACCGCCCTCACCGTGCTCAACACGGCGCTCGGCGGCGGGCCGAGCTCCCGGCTGTTCCAGCAGGTGCGGGAGCAGCGTGGGCTGGCCTACTCCGTCTACTCGGCGGTCACCAGCTACGCCGACGCGGGCAGCCTGAGCGTCTACACGGGCTGCGCGCCCGAGCGGCTCGACGAGGTCGCGGCCGTGGTGCGTGCGGTGCTCGCCGAGGTGGCGTCCGAGGGACTCACCCCCGCCGAGGTGGCCCGCGCCCAGGGCAACCTGCGCGGCGGGCTCGTCCTGGGCCTCGAGGACACCCCGTCGCGGATGAACCGGCTGGGTCGCTCGGAGCTCGACCACGGCAGGCAGCGGGCGGTGGCCGAGAGCCTCGACCGGATCGCCGCGGTCACGCCGGAGCAGGTGGCCAAGGTGGCCGGCGACCTGCTGGCCGCGCCGCTCACCGCCGCGGTGGTGGGCCCGTACGACGCGGCGGCCGACCTGCCGCCGTCGCTGCGCGCCCTGGCCTGATCCCGGCCCTCGGCGGGGATGCGCCCGCGCCCGCTCGTTGCAGCAAAGTCCCCCATGGCCTTCGGCCGCCACGAGGTATGAGAATCGGGTCGGGTCCGGCTGAGCTCGGTTGGCATTGGTGCGTCTAGCCCGAAGCAAAGTCTGAGGCCTGGGGGCCTTCCC
>NZ_JAHKRK010000091.1 GCF_019396355.1 Pseudonocardia nigra | reverse complement strand
GCCGCCGGCGGGCGCCGCCCGGCCGACGGCGAGCGACGGCGGACGCGCTGAGACCCCGACGCGTCGACTCGCGGGTTCCAGCGGCCTCGCCCGACCCGGACGGTCCGCCGGGGCGGGGACCGGGACCGCCGCGATCACGGGCAGAAGGCGGCGGATGACGCGCCGCGGCCGACCATCCGCCCCGTGATCGCCGAACAGCAGCGGCCGGGCATGCGCGATCACGGGCACAAGGTCGCCGACGACGAACGTCGCACGACCCTCCGCCCATGATCACCCCGCGCACACGCACCCGGACCACCGCGATCACGGGCGGAAGGTCGCCCCGGGAGGTCATCGGGAGACCCGTTGCCCCTGATCACCGGAGACCGGGCCCAGCGCCCAACCGTCAGCCGACCGGCTCCGACTCCGTCCATGGGTGGTAGGCGCTGCCCTCGATCGTCCCGCCGTTGCAGACCGGTCCGAGGTCCCAGATCACCCAGAACGGCGAGGTCTCGTCCGGCGGGATCACCCGCAGCTGGCTCGCCGGCACCTGGCACGGCCCCTCCACCGGCTCGTCGCCGGTCGGCACCACCGTCCAGTGCAGGTTCTTCGCCGCGCTCTCGCCCGGGAGCAGCCGCACCAGCGACGGCCCCGGGTCCGGCACCCGGTCGAGCCGAGTCGGGATCGGTACCCCGCTCGCCGTGTAGAGCGCGGCACCCCCGTAGCCGTACAGGGTGCACCTGTTGGGCGAGGTGTTGGTGACCACGAGCGTGGCGTACCGGTTCCCCGCCGCGGCATCGCCCGGCACGACCTCCCCCTCGAGCTGGGCGGGCGCACACCGCGGGTCCCCCGACACCACGTCGGGCGTGCGTTCCTCGGCGGTGGGCGCCGACTGCGGCATCGAGACGGGCGCCGCCGCGGACGACGACGGTGCACTCGTGCTCGTCACCGGCGCCGGCGGGGGTGGCGTCGCGGCCGCCGGCGCGTCCGGCGCTGCCGCACAGCCGGCCAACAGCGCCAGCCCCACCAGTAGCCCCAGCCCCGCCAGTAGCCCCAGCCCTGCCGTCCTCGTCCTTCCCCGACCTGAGTTCATGGCTCTCGTCCCCCTTGCTGTGTGACTCCCCTACAGGGAGGACGCAGCGGGCGCCGGCAGGGTTGTCCGCACTTCCGGGGGATCGGCGGCCGGGCTATCCGAACGCGGCCAGCAGCGCCTCGGGCACATCGGCGGGGTCGGCGAGCGGACGGGCCGCGACGAGCTTGGCGCCCTGCTCCGGTCCGACGGCCGGCTCGACCACCGCGCGGGCATGCGACTCGGGCAGGGTGTTGAACCACCGCAGGCCCAGCTGCCTGCGGTCGTCCGCCGACAGCGCGCCGTGCAGCCGGACCCGCGCGAGCCCGCCGTCTGGGAAGACGTCCATCCGCACGTGCGTCACCGGGCGGTCGGCGGTGAGCCGGAACCGGTGCGGGGTGTCGGGCTGCAGCCGGGTGCGCGGCAGCAGCTCCACCCATGCATCCGGGTCGTCGAGCGACCCGGTCCGCGCGTCGATCCCGCGCAGCGCGGCCCAGCCGGGCGCGTTGCCGACGAAGTGCCTGGTGTCGAGCTCGGCCACGCCGATCACGCCGGGCGCGGCCAGCGCGAACGTCACGAAGTCGTTGCCGTCGTCGCGGCGGCGGGCGTTCTCCCAGCCCTCGCCCATGATCCGCGCCTCGCCGGGCAGGATCAGGTTGACCGGCGAGGAGTAGAACATGTCCGAGCAGTCCACGACCCGGCCACCGTTGGCCAGCGCCGCCAGGTCGAACGCGCCCGGCAGCACCCGCGGGTCGGGCACGACCTTGCCGTGCACGCGGAATCGCGCGACCCCGCCGTCGGGGTAGATCGACAGCCGCACGTGGGTGAACCGCTCCCCCGCCGCCACCGGGAACGGGTTCGCCGCGTCGCCCTGCAGCGGCGAGCGCTCCACGATCGTCTGCCAGTCGGCGGCCGCCAGCTCCTCCGGCGACGGGTAGCTCTCGAGGCTCGTCGCCTCCACCGAGGCGAACGGCGGGTAGTTGCCCTTGAACCAGGCGGTGTCGATGACCACGCCCCGGACGACGCCGGGCGCGCCGAGCCGCACGACCGCGTGGTCGTGTCCGGGTTCGCGGCGGCGCCGGGTCTCCCACCCGTCGTAGATCTTGCCCTTGTGCCCGAAGTCCTCGGTGCTGAACACGGCAGGCCCCGCCTTGATCAGGTTCTCGCGCTGGGCGAAGAGCTCGTCGTTGGCGTACGGGACGCCGCCGCCCAGCGCCCGCGACGCCAGATCGGGCAGGCTCAGGAAGTCGGTCATGCCTCACCTCTCGTCAGCAGCCGCCCACGCGGCACGTCTCCGTCGATCTGTCCGCCGCGCAGCCAGGTCGCGCGAACGACGCCGCCGAGCGTGCGCCCGGCGTAGGGGGTCACGGGGTTGCGGTGGTGCAGCGCCGCCGGGTCGACGACGAACTCCGCGTCCGGTGCGAACGCCACGAGGTCGGCGTCGCACCCCGGCGCGATCCGTCCCTTGCGCCGCAGGCCCGTGAGCTCCGCGGGCCGCTGCGCCATCCAGCGCACGACGTCGGGCAGGCCGAACCCACGGCGGCGGGCCTCGGTCCAGACGGCGGGCAGCCCCAGCTGCAGCGACGCCACCCCGCCCCAGGCCGCCCCGAAGTCGCCGATATCGAGGCGCTTGAGCTCGGGGGTGCACGGGGAGTGGTCGGAGACCACGCAGTCGATCAGGCCGGCGCGCAGCCCCTCCCACAGCGCGTCCCGGTTGTCCTCCTCGCGGATGGGCGGGCAGCACTTGAACTGCGTCGCCCCGTCGGCGATCTCCTCCGCGGTGAACGACAGGTAGTGCGGACACGTCTCGACGGTCAGCGCCACCCCGTCGCGGCGGGCGTCGGCGATCATCGGCAGCGCATCGGCACTGGACAGGTGCAGGATGTGCACCCGGCAGCCGGTCTCCCGCGCCAGCGCGATCACCTGCGCGATCGCGGTGTTCTCGGCCTGGCGGGGCCGGGACGCCAGGAAGTCGGTGTAGCGGCGGCCGTGCGCGTGCGGGGCCTCGTCGATGGCGTGCGCGTCCTCGGCGTGCACGATCATCAGCCCGTCGAACGCCCGCAGCTCGCGGAGGGCGGCGGCCAGCTCGTCCGGTTCGAGGTGGCCGAACTCGTCCACCCCGGAGTGCAGCAGGAAGCACTTGAAGCCGAACACGCCGGCGTCGTGCAGCCCGCGCAGATCGGCGAGGTTGCCCGGCACCGCCCCGCCCCAGAAGCCGACGTCGACGTGGCTCTGCCCGGACGCGGTCTTGCGCTTCACGTCCAGCGCCGCGACGTCCACCGTCGGCGGGATGCTGTTCAGTGGCATGTCGACGATCGTCGTGACGCCACCGGCCGCCGCGGCCCGGGTGGCGGAGGCGAAGCCCTCCCACTCGGTGCGGCCCGGGTCGTTGACGTGCACGTGCGAGTCGACGAGCCCGGGCAGCAGCACCTCGTCCGGGCCCAGCTCGACGACCTCGCGCGCGGCGAGCTCCGTGTCGGGCCCAGGGTCGAACGGCTCGACGGCGACGATCCGCCCGTCGCGCACGCCGACGCTGCCCGGCCGCTCGCCGTCCGGGGTGATCACGCGCGGGGCGCGGACCAGCAGGTCGAGTTCCATCACGCTCCTTCCTTCGCCAGAACCCACTCGGAGGCGAGCACCTGCCCGACCCGCTCCAGCAGGCGCCCGGCGTCGGCGATGCAGCGGTCCGGGTCCGGCTCGAGATCGGTGAGTGAGTAGACGCCGTGGATGTCGTGGTCGGCAAGGATCTCCGACGACAGGGTGGTGCGGCCGGCCACCGCCACGACGGGCACGCCCGCCGCAGCGGCCGCCGCCGCGACACCGACGGGTGCCTTGCCGCGCAGCGTCTGCTCGTCGAGCGACCCCTCACCGGTCACGACGAGGTCGGCGCCGCGCAGCGCGTCGTCGAAGCCGGCCAGCTCGAGCACCAGGTCGATGCCCGGCCGCGGCTGCGCGCCCAGCAGCGCGAGAGCGGCGAAGCCGACGCCGCCCGCCGCCCCGGCGCCCGGCTCCCCGGACCGGTCGCGGCCGGTGTGGGCGGCCACCACCTCGGCCCAGCGGCGCAGCCCGGCGTCGAGGATCGCGACCTGGCCGGGTGTGGCGCCCTTCTGCGGGCCGAACACCGCGGCCGCGCCGCGCGGGCCGGTGAGCGGATTGTCCACGTCGGACGCGAGCACGACCTCCGCCGAGGCGAGGCCGGGGTGCAGCCCGGCGAGGTCGAGTGACGCCACCCGGGACAGCGCCCCGCCGCCGGGCGGGAGCACCCGCCCGTCCACGTCGCGCAGCACGGCGCCGAGCGCGCCGAGCATCCCTGCCCCGCCGTCGGTGCAGGCGCTGCCCCCGACGCCGAGCACGATGCGCCGGCACCCGGCGTCCAGCGCCGCCGCGATCAGCTCGCCGGTGCCCGCGCTCGACGCCCCCAGCGCGTCCGGTTGTCCGTCGGGCAGCTGGGCGAGCCCCGACACCGCCGCCAGCTCGACGACGGCCTCGCCGCCGCGCTCGGCGTACGTGGTGTGGACCGGCGCGCCGGTGGGACCGGTCGCGACGACCGGGACGGCCCGGAACCCGGCCGCGCAGGCCGCGTCGAGGGTCCCGTCACCGCCGTCGGCCACCGGCACCGTCACGACCGTCACCCCGGGCACCGCCCGCCGCAGTCCGGCCGTCAGGTGGCGGGCGACGTCGGCGGCGGACAGCGACCCCTTGAACTTGTCGGGGGCGAGCACCACGTGCACGGCTCAGGCCTGCTCGAGCAGCGCGATCGCCGTGGGGGCGTGCTCGGGGCGGGTGGCGAGCTCCCCGAACTCGTTCACGTTGTCCAGCTCGGTGCCCATCGCGATGTTCGTGACGCGCTCCAGCACGACCTCCACGACGACCGGGACGCGGTACTCGGCCATCAGCGTGCGGGCCTTCTCGAACGCCGGCACCAGGTCGTCGGGCTGGTGCACTCGGATCGCCTTGCAGCCCAGGCCCTCGGCCACCTTCACGTGGTCGACGCCGTACCCGCCCAGCTCGGGGGCGTTGATGTTGTCGAACGACAGCTGCACGCAGTAGTCCATCTCGAAGCCGCGCTGGGCCTGGCGGATCAGGCCGAGGTAGGCGTTGTTCACGACCACGTGGATGTAGGGCAGGTTGAACTGCGCCCCGACCGCCAGCTCCTCGATCATGAACTGGAAGTCGTAGTCGCCCGACAGCGCCACGACGGTGGCGTCCGGCTCGGCGGCGCACACCCCGAGCGCGGCGGGCAGCGTCCAGCCCAGCGGCCCGGCCTGCCCGGCGTTGATCCAGTGCCGGGGCCGGTAGACGTGCAGGAACTGCGCGGCGGCGATCTGCGACAGCCCGATCGTCGTGACGTAGCGCGTGTCCGGGCCGAACGCGCGGTTCATCTCCTCGTACACGCGGTGCGGCTTGATCGGCACGTCCTCGAAGTGGGTGCGCCGCTGCAGCGTCCGCTTGCGCTCGGCGCACTGCGCCACCCACTCCGACCGGTCGGGCAGCGCGCCCGCCGTCCGCTGCTCCCCCGCGACCTCGACGAACAGCTCCAGCGCGGCCTTGGCGTCGGAGACGATGCCGTAGTCGGGCGCGAACACCCGCCCGATCTGCGTGGGCTCGATGTCGACGTGCACGAACGTGCGGCCGCGGGTGTAGGTGTCGAGGCCCCCGGTGTGCCGGTTGGCCCACCGGTTGCCGATGCCGAGCACGAAGTCCGACTCCAGCATCGTGGCGTTGCCGTAGCGGTGCGCCGTCTGCAGCCCGGCCATGCCCGCCATCAGCGGGTGGTCGTCCGGGATGGCGCCCCAGCCCATCAGCGTGGGGATCACCGGCACGCCGACCAGCTCGGCGAACGCCACGAGCAGGTCGGCGGCGTCGGCGTTGAGCACGCCGCCGCCGGCCACGATCACCGGGCGCTCGGCGCGGGCGAGCATGGTCAGCGCCTTCTCGATCTGCGCGCGGCTCGCGGCCGGCTTGTAGACCGGCAGCGGCGTGTAGGTGTCCGGGTCGAACTCGATCTCGGTCTGCTGCACGTCGATCGGCAGGTCGATCAGCACCGGGCCGGGGCGGCCCGAGCGCATCAGGTGGAACGCCTGCTGGAACGCGCCGGGCACCTGCGCGGGCTCCAGCACCGTGGTCGCCATCTTGGTGAGCGGCGCCGCGATGGACGCGATGTCGACGGCCTGGAAGTCCTCCTTGTGCAGCCGGGCCACGGGCGCCTGGCCGGTGATCGCGAGGATCGGGATCGAGTCCGCCGCCGCGGAGTACAGCCCGGTGATCATGTCGGTGCCGGCCGGGCCGGAGGTGCCGACGCAGACACCGATGTTGCCGGCGCGGGCGCGGGTGTAGCCCTCGGCCATGTGCGAGGCGCCCTCGACGTGGCGGGCGAGCACGTGCTCGATCGTGCCGTCGGCGCTGTCGGCGTTGAACGCGCGCATAGCGGCGTAGAACGGGTTGATCGCGGCGCCGGGCAGCCCGAACGCGTGGCTGATGCCCTCGCGCTTCAGGATCTCCACCGCGGCGCGCGCTGCGGTCATTCTGGGCATGACGGGATCGCCTTTCGTCGTCGACGAGAAGGGTGGGAAGAGCAGGAGTGGATGTCAGGCGCGGCCGGAGAGCTCCTCGACGAGCTTGAGCAGGCCGGAGTGGTCGAGGCCACCGTCGCCACGGGCGACCATGGCGGCCACCAGCTGGGCCACGGCCGACCCGAGCGGGATCACGACGCCGGCCTCGCGGGCGGCGGCGGTCGCGATGCCGAGGTCCTTGTGGTGCAGCTCGAGGCGGAAGCCGGGGGTGAAGTTGCGGTCGAGCATCCCGGCGGCCTTGCGGTCGAGGATCGCGTTGCCGGCCAGGCCGCCGGCGAGCACCTGCACCGCGGCCTCGGTGTCGACGCCGTGCGCCTCCAGGAACACGATCGCCTCGGCGACCAGCTCGATCGTGCCGGCGACGATGAGCTGGTTGGCGGCCTTCACGGTCTGGCCCGCGCCGGCCGGGCCGACGTGCACGATCGTGCGGCCGACGACGTCCAGCACCGGGCGGGCGGCCTCGACGTCCTCGGCGGAGCCCCCGACCATGATCGACAGGGTGCCGTCGATGGCTCCCTGCTCCCCGCCGCTGACCGGGGCGTCGAGGACCCGGAGGCCACGCTCGGCGCCCGCCGCGGCGAGCTCGCGGCTGACGTCCGGGCGGATCGTGCTGGCATCGATCACCAGTGCCCCGGCCTTCGCCGAGGCGAACACCCCGTCCTCGGCCAGCATGACCGCCCGGACGTCGGGCGAGTCGGGCAGCATCGTGACGACGACGTCCGCGTCGCGCACGGCCTCGGCCACGCTGCCCGCGGCCCGCCCGCCGCGCTCGGCCAGCTGGTCGGCCTTGCCCTTGCTGCGGTTGTAGCCCACGACGTCGAATCCGGCCGCGGCCAGGTTCGCGGCCATGGGCAGGCCCATGATCCCGAGGCCGATGAAACCGACGGTGGTCATGCCTGCTCCTCTCGCAGCCAGCCGAAGCTCTCGGCCGAGGTGGTGCTCGGGACGTACTCGCACGAGACCCTGCCGGTGTACCCGCGCGCCTGGAGTGCGGCGAGGTGCACGGCGAGATCGATCGACCCGGTGCCCGGTTCGTGGCGGCCCGGGGCGTCGGCGATCTGGACGTGCCCGATCCGGCCGGTGTGCTCGTCGATCACGGCGGCGACGTCGTCGCCGTTGACCGTCAGGTGGTACAGGTCGGCGAGCAGCGCGATGTTCGACGTCCCGCCGGCCCGCTCGACCCGCTCGATCACGGCCAGCGCGTCGGCGGCGCGCAGCAGCGGGTAGCGCGGGGCCCCGGACACCGGTTCCACGAGCACGGTTGCGCCGATCTCCGCGGCCGCGGCGGCAGCGACACCCAGGTTCTCGACGGCGAGAGCGTCCTGCTCCTCCGGGGCGACGCCGTCGAGCCGGTTGCCGTAGAGCGCGTTGAACGCCCCGGTGCCCAGCCGCTCGCCGATCCCGACGGTCACGGCCACGTTGTCGCGGAACTCCGTCTCCCGGCCGGGCCAGGACACGAGCCCGCGGTCACCGGCCGGCATGTCGCCTGCGGCGAAGTTGAGCCCCACGAGCGTGACGCCGGCGTCGCGGATCGCGGTGACGAACGCGTCGACCTCGCGGTCGGCCGGCACCACGTCGGCGAACGGCCACCAGAACTCGACCGCGTCGAACCCGGCCTCGCGGGCCGCGGCGGGCCGCTGCAGCAGCGGCAGCTCGGTGAACAGGATCGAGCAGTTCACGGCGTACGGCAGGGTGTGCGTCACGGGCTTCTCCTGGACGGACCGACCGGTTCCGGTCACGCCGACCTCCTTCTGATCAACTTCCATATCGTGGATGTATACTTTCGCTGCTGTCCTCAGTGTGGGCGGCCCCACTCCCCGAGTCAAGGGGCCTACCGGGTGCGTCGCGCGAGGACGGCGAGTGCCACGCGGTCGGCCCCGGACACGTCGACGACTTCGGCGGCGTCCAGCGCGCCGCAATCCAGCCCGCGCAGCAGGAATCCCGCCATGGCCACCGCCGTCGCCGGCTCGTCCAGGAAACCGGACGAGCTGCGCTCGCGGTAGGCCCGCAGGCGGGCCGCAGCCCCGGGGAAGGCGTGCCGGAAGAAGGAGTACACCGCCGCGTAGCGGGTGGGCAGCTGCGCCGGGTGCAGGTCCCAGCCCTGGTGGAAACCGCGTTCGAGGGACCGCCGCACGAGCCGGGCGTGCAGCCGCCACGCCGCGAGCACCGCGTCGGCGTCCCCGACGGGCAGCACATTGGTGGAGCCGTCGGACAACCGCACCCCGGTGCCCGCCACCGCCACCTGCATCACGGCCTTCGCGTGGTCGGCCGCCGGGTGGTCCATGCTCTGCTGCTCGGCGGCGATACCGAGCGAGGCCGAGTAGTCGTAGGTGCCGTAGTGCAGCCCGGTGCACCGGCCGCCCGCCGCGTGGACCATCCGGGCCACGAGGGCCGTGCCGTCCGCGCCGAGGACGGCCTGCGGCGTCTCCACCTGGATCTCGAACCGCACCGCGCCCGCGCCGAGCCCGTGGGCATCCTCCAGCGCCTCGGCCACCCGCACCATCGTCGCGACCTGCTCCACGGCGCTCACCTTCGGCAGCGTGACCACGAAGCCGGGCGGGAGGCCGCCGGCGTCGGCCAGGGTGCCCACGACCAGGTCGAGGGTGCGCAGCCCGCGTCTGCGCGTCGCGACCTCGAGGCTCTTGAACCGGATCCCGGTGAACGGCGGCGCGGTCCCGGCGGCGACCGACGCGGCGAGCGCGCGGGCCGCCCCGACCGCCGCGGCGTCCTCGTCGGCGTCGGCGCGGGTGCCGTAGCCGTCCTCGAAGTCGAGGCGCAGGTCCTCGATCGGCTCGCGATCGAGCTTCGCCCGCACCCGGTCCAGGATGTCGGGCGTGAGCCCGTCGACCTCGGCCACCAGGCGGTCGCCGTGCCGGGCGAGCGCGGCGGCCGCGGCGACACCCCACTGCGCGACGGTGTCCTCGCCGAAGCGGTCGGCCGGGACGTAGACGGTGTGCACCGGCTGCCGCCCGCCGGGGTCGCCGGGGTAGTCGGCCGCCAGCGCGGCGTCGACGGCGGCGAGGTCGCGGTCGAGGACGTCGGCCAGCGCGTCGAGTGCATTCCGGGGCCGGGTCCCTGTCATGCCTGCACCTGCCGGCGGGCGGGCGACGCGGCGCGGACGGCGGCCGCGACCGCCGGCGCCACGGCCTCGTCGAACACGCTCGGCACGATGTAGCTCGGGTTGAGCTCGTCCGGGCGGACGGCGTCGGCGATCGCGCGTGCGGCGGCGATGAGCGCCTCGTCGGTGATCTCGGTGGCGCCCGCGTCGAGCAGGCCGCGGAACACGCCGGGGAACGCGAGCACGTTGTTGATCTGGTTGGGCACGTCCGAGCGTCCGGTCGCGACCACCGCCGCGTGCTCCTGCGCCGCCACCGGATCGACCTCGGGATCGGGGTTGGCCAGGGCGAACACGATCGCGTCCGGGGCCATCGTGGCGATGTCGGCACCGTCGAGCACGTTCGGGCCGGAGACGCCGATGAACACGTCGGCGCCCGCGAGCACCTCGCGCAGCGAGCCCGACCGCCGCTCGGGGTTGGTGTGCTCGGCGATCCAGCCGCGGAACTCGTCGCGCGGGGGAAGGCCCGCGTGCACGGCGCCGCGCCGGTCGCACGCGACGATGTGCGCGGCGCCCTGGGCGAGCAGGAGGCGGATGATCGCGTGCCCGGCCGCGCCGACCCCGGCGACGACGATCCGCACGTCGGAGAGCTTCTTCCCGACCACCCGCAGCGCGTTGGTGAGCGCCCCGAGCACCACGATGGCCGTGCCGTGCTGGTCGTCGTGGAAGACGGGGATGTCGAGCAGCTCGCGCAACCGGGCCTCGATCTCGAAGCAGCGCGGGGCGGCGATGTCCTCGAGGTTGATCCCGCCGTACACGGGGGCGAGCGCGCGGACGATCTCCACGATCTGGTCGGTGTCCTGGGTGTCCAGGCAGACCGGCCAGGCGTCGACGCCGGCGAACCGCTTGAACAGCGCGGCCTTGCCCTCCATCACCGGCAGCGCCGCGGCGGGCCCGAGGTTGCCCAGGCCGAGCACCGCCGAGCCGTCCGTCACCACGGCGACGGTGTTGCGCTTGATCGTGAGCCGGCGGGCGTCCTCGGGGTTCGCCGCGATCGCCGTGCAGACGCGGGCGACCCCGGGCGTGTAGGCGCGCGACAGGTCGTCGCGGTGGCGCAGCGCGACCTTGGAGGTCACCTCGATCTTGCCGCCGAGGTGGATGAGGAAGGTGCGGTCGCTGACCTTGTGGACCTCGACGCCGGGAACGGCGGCGAGGGCCTCGCTGAGCCGGCCCGCGTGGTCGGCGTCGACGGCGTCGCAGGTGAGGTCGACGACGATGCGGTCGGAGTGCGACTCGGCGACGTCCAGTGCGGTGAGCGCGCCCCCGGCGGCCGCGACGGCGGCCGTGAGGTCGGAGGTGGCGCGGGGGGACGTCGGGGCCGAGACGCGGATCGTGACGGAGTAGCCGGGACTGGGACGTGGCATGGATCGGCTCCTGGTCGTTGTTCTTTTTGTATTGCGGAGCTTAAGTTCTACGATGTGGAAGTCAATATTTCTGGCGGTCTTCCGCCGGAGATCCGTAGACTTTCCGCGATCCGGAAGGACCGCGGACAGCAGAGGGAGGCGCCATGGCAGGCGACGGCACCAGCCCGATCGGGCAGCCCACGGGCGGCGTGCAGTCCGTCGAGCGCGTCCTCGACCTGTTGGAGGCGATGGCCGACGCGGGCGGGGTGGCCGGGCTCTCCGACCTCGCCGCGTCCTCGGGGCTGCCGCTGCCGACGATCCACCGGCTCGTCCGCACCCTGGTCGACCGCGGGTACGTGCGTCAGGAGCCGTCGCGGCAGTACGCGCTCGGGCCGCGGCTGATCCGGCTCGGCGAGAGCGCCAGCCGCATGGTGGGCACCTGGGCCGCGCCGCACCTGACCCGGCTGGTGGACGCTCTCGGCGAGAGCGCCAACCTCGCCCTGTTCGACGGCGGGCAGGTCGTCTACGTCGCGCAGGTGCCGGGCCGGCACTCCATGCGGATGTTCACCGAGGTCGGCAGGCGCGTCTCGCCGCACTGCACCGCGGTGGGCAAGGCGATCCTCGCCCAGCTCCCCCCGGCCAGGGTGCACGACGTGCTGCGGCGCACCGACTTCGTCGCGCACACCCCGACCACGATCACCGACCCGGCCACGTACCTGCAGGCCCTCGACCAGGTCCGGGAGCAGGGCCACGCGATGGACGAGGGCGAGCAGGAGATCGGCGTGCGCTGCGTGGCGGTCGGACTGGACAGCGGCCCGGCACCCGCCGCCCTCTCGATCTCCGGGCCCACCACCCGGATGACCGACGATCTGATCGAGCGCGCGGTGCCCGAGCTACGGGCGGCGGCCGACGCGCTCGCCGCCGAGCTGAGCATGCAGCGCGCCGTGGCGGGTGCCTGAACCGCGTGACCGCAGCGAACGACGGGGCCGCCGCCGAGGGGCTGCGTGCCCGTGGACGGACCGGGCCGCTGCGCGACCGGGTCCGCGACGAGCTGCGCGCCCGGATCGCCGACGGCCGGATCGGCCCGGGCGAGCGGCTCTACGAGACGGCGATCGCCGAGGAGCTCGGCGTCTCCCGCCTCCCGGTGCGCGAGGCCATCCGCATGCTCGAGAGCGAGGGGATGGTGTCGGTCCTCCCCCGCCGCGGGGGCGTGCTGGTGCGCCAGCTGGACCGCCGCGACGTCGAGGACCTGTTCGACGTCCGCGAGGCGCTCGAGGTGCTCGCCGCCCGCCGGGCCGCCGAACGGGCCGGGCCCGAGGAGCTCGACGGGCTCGCCCGGCTGCTCGACGAGACCCGCCGGGCCCTCGACGCCGGCGACTCCGCCGCCGTGGACGCCGCGAACACCGCGTTCCACGAGCAGATCTACCGCCTCGGCCGCAACCAGCTCATCCCGGAGATGCTGGGCCCGCTCACCGGGCGGCTGCACTGGCTGTTCCGGCAGAACGTCGAGCACGAGCGGGTGCTCGGCGACCACGAACGCCTCCACCGCGCGCTCGTCGCCGGCGAACCCGACCTCGCCGCCGCCGCGGCGCTGGAGCACATCCGCTCGTCCCGCCGCATGGTGCTGGCGATGCTGGCGAAGGACTGACGCCCCGCCCATGCGCCCCCACTCGGCGCGTGCCCCCCGTCGACGGGGCGCATCGGCCGAGACGGGGCGCACGAGCGCGCGGGTCGACGGGCGGCGAAAGCCGACCCTTGACGTGAGCCGACTCACCGGGTCACACTTCTCGCACCTCGTGGAAGTATACATCCACCATATGGAATCCTTCCCCGCATCCCTGTCCCAGGGGAGGACATCGCGCCGATGCCGCTCACCCCGTTCGAGGAGCTCAACCGCTCCCCCACCGATTCTGCAACCTCCCGCCTGGCCGCCTGCAACGCGTCCGGTCGCTGGATCGCCGACGTCCTCGCCGGCCGCCCGTACGCGGACCCGGAGGCGCTGCTCACGGCGGCCGAGAAGGCCGTGCACGCCCTGTCGTGGCCCGACGTCCGCGAGGCACTCGACGCGCACCCCCGCATCGGCGCCCGCGCCGAGGGGGCGAGCACGGAGGCCGCCTGGTCGCGGCGCGAACAGGCCGCCGTCGGCGACTCCGACGCCGCCACCCGCGCGGCGCTGCACGCCGGCAACGTCGCCTACGAGCAGCGGTTCGGGCACGTGTTCCTCATCCGGGCGGCCGGCCGCAGCGCTGAGGAGATGCTCGCCGAGCTGCGGCGCAGACTCGACCACGACGAGACGCAGGAACGCGCCGAGGTGGTCGAGCAGCTCGCCCAGATCACCCGGCTCCGGGTCGAGAGGCTGATCACCGCATGACGCTGTCCACGCACGTCCTCGACGCCGGCCGCGGGCGCCCCGCCCCCGGCGTCCCGCTCACCCTGTACCGCCGCGGCGGCGACGGGTGGCAGCAGATCGGCCAGGGCGTCACCGACGACGACGGCCGCTGCCGCACCCTCGCCCCCGACGACCTCGAGGCGGGCACCTACCGGCTCGACTTTGACACCGAGACCTACTTCGCAGCGTCCGGGCAGACCGGGTTCTACCCGGAGGTCCCGGTGGTGTTCCAGGTGACCGACGCCGGGCGCCACCACCACGTCCCGCTGCTGCTGTCCCCCTACTCCTACTCCACCTATCTCGGGAGCTGACCCCCCATGGCTGAGTTCACCCACCCCGCCGGCTCCGCCGGCAGCCGTCCCCCGGTGACGCTCGGGCACAACCAGTACGGCAAGGCCGAGACCCGGGTCGTGCGGGTGTTCCGCGACAGCGACCCGCACGAGATCGTCGACTACAATGTGAGCGCCGCCCTGTCCGGCGACTTCGCCGACACCCACCTGACCGGCGACAACACCAAGGTGCTCACCACCGACGCGGTGAAGAACACGGTCAACGCGTTCGCGAAGGAGACCGGCGACGCCGTGCGCCAGCCGGAGTCGTTCGGGCTCGCGCTCGCCCGGCACTTCGCCGAGGACGTGCCGCAGGTGACCCGCGCCAGGGTGAAGCTGGAGGCCTACCCGTGGGACCGGCTCGCCCACGACGGCTCGCCGCACCCGCACGCCTTCTCCCGCCGCGGCGCCTACGTCCGCACCGCCACCGTGACCTGGCAGGACGGCCGCGCCTGGGTCGCGTCGGGCCTGCGTGGGCTCGTCGTCCTCAAGACGACCGACTCGGAGTTCCACTCCTTCTACAGCGACCGCTACACCACGCTGGAGCCGACGAACGACCGGATCATGGCCACCGAGGTCGCCGCGCAGTGGTGGCAGACCGACCTCGACGCCGACTGGGGCGCGTCCTTCGACGCCGTCCTGCGCACGCTGACGAGCGCGTTCGCGGGCCACCACAGCCTGTCGCTGCAGCAGACGCTCTACGCGATGGGCACCGCGGTGCTCGAGGAGCAGCCCGGGATCGCCGAGATCCGCCTGTCGCTGCCCAACAAGCACCACTTCCTCGTGGACCTGGGCCCCTACGGGCTGAAGAACCCCGGCGAGGTGTTCCACGCCGCCGACCGCCCGTACGGGCTCATCGAGGGCACGGTCCGCCGCGACGACGCACCCGACCCCGGCCCCGCGTTCGACCCGGGCCAGGGCTGGTAAGAGGACGGAGGCACCGCAATGAAGCGGATCTTCTCGAAGGGACACCAGGCGGGTGACCGCCACCCGGTCGACGAGACGATGCCGGCGGGCTCGCTCTTCGTCTACGGGCTCCAGCACGTCATGAGCATGTACGCCGGGGTCATCGCGGTGCCGCTGATCGTCGGCGGCGCGATGGGACTCCCGTTCGCCGAGCTCGCCTACCTGCTCACCGCGGCACTGCTGGTGTCGGGGCTCGCGACCCTGCTGCAGACGCTCGGCGGCCCGCGCATCCGGATCGGTGCCGGGCTGCCGATCGTGCAGGGCACGTCGTTCGCCGCCGTCGCCTCGATGCTGGCGATCGGCACGAGCGCGGGCGGCGGGCGGGCCGGGCTGACCGCGATCTTCGGTGCGGTGCTCGTCGCCGGCGTGATCGGGTTCCTGCTCGCGCCGGTGTTCAACCGGCTCCTGCACCTCTTCCCGCCGGTCGTCACCGGGTCGGTGATCACGGTCATCGGCATCTCGCTGCTGCCGGTGGCCGTCCGGTGGGCCGCGGGCGGCGCCGGCAGCGAGGACTTCGGCGCACCGAGCAACATCGGCCTCGCCGGGCTCACCCTCCTGCTCATCCTGGTCGTCTACCGGTTCCTGCCCGGGTTCTTCAGCCGGGTCGCGATCCTGCTGGGCCTCGCCGTCGGGACGCTCGTGGCCTGGCCGCTGGGGATGACCGACTTCAGCCGGGTCGGCGAGGCCGCGTGGTTCGCCGTCTCCACGCCGTTCCACTTCGGTTTCCCGACGTTCGAGATCGCCGCGATCGTCTCGATGACCATCGTGATGCTGGTGATCATGACGGAAACGACCGCCGACATCCTCGCCATCGGCGAGATCGTCGACCGGCCGGCCGACGGGCGCACGGTCGTCGGCGGCCTGCGCGCCGACTGCCTGTCCACGGCGGTCTCCGGCGGCCTGCTGAACGGCTTCCCGTGCAGCGCGTTCGCCCAGAACGTCGGGCTCGTGGCGATCACGGGCATCAAGAGCCGCTTCGTCGTGGCGGGCAGCGGGGTGATCCTGCTGGCGCTCGGGTTGGTGCCGAAGCTGGGCGCGGTCATCGCCTCGATCCCGCTGGGCGTGCTCGGCGGCGCCGGGCTGGCCCTGTTCGGCACGGTGGCCGCGAGCGGCATCCGGACGCTCTCCCGGGTGGACTACGACGGCAACGCCAACCTCGTGATCGTCGCGGTCGCGCTGGGGATGGGCGTGCTGCCAATCGCGGTGCCGAACTTCTACGAGGAGTTCCCCACCTGGTTCCAGACGATCTTCGAGTCGGGGATCAGTGCGGCGGCGGTCACCACGGTGCTGCTCAACCTGCTGTTCACGCTCGGGCGCCGGCAGGCCGACGAGGGGCCGATCTTCTCCGAGGCCCCGCCACCGGGAGTGACGCCCCGGCGTGACGAGCCGGGCGGGGTGGTGCCGCAGCGCGGCTGAGAGCGGGTCCCCTGCGGGGCAGGTCCGGCGGTCCGGGCCTGCCCCGTCCGTGCGCATTCACCGCCCCGGGCAGCCCCAGCGGGGCCGATACACGATCACGACGGCCCGGTCCTGGCGAGGTGAGCGCTGAGCGATCTGCACATGCGCCGCTCCGCACGCCGCGGCGATCAGGGGTGCTGCGTCGAGCAGATCGCCGGTCGTCGTCCCCGACCGCAGCCACACCGAGACCCACACGGTCTCACCCCACGGCCACGAGCCGACGATCCACGGCAGCCGACCGTGTCGGTCGCCGACCCCGGCCTGCACCAGCCCGGACCGGACCCGGTGGGCCACGACCGTGGCCGTTGTCGCAGCCCTGACGGCCGTTCGTACCGAGGGTACGAACGCGACGAGCACGGCGAGCGTCACGACCAGGACACCGACCACGACGCCACCCGCGTAGCTCCAGGCGACCAGAACCGCCGCGGCGATTGCCAGCTCGTTCCGCCACCGGAGCATTACCCTCAACAGCCCCGGCCAGCGGCGCGGCGGAGGAAGCATCCGCCGAAAACCTCCATCGGCGCTCATGTCGAGTGCACGTTCTCGTCGCTACCACTCCAGATGGTGCCGTTGCCCTCGCACTCCGGACAGACGCCCGCGCCGGCTCCGCCCGAGCCCGCGCACGCAGCACACGGTGACAGCGAGTCGAAGCGGGGATCGCGGTAGGTGCGGCTGAACCAGCTGTCGCGCCGCACCTGCCACCCGCGCGCGGTGGCGTCGAGATCGATCGCGCGGAACAACGCGTGGTCGACGGCGTCGAGGATGCGCGCGATCCATGTCGGATTCGCGCTCGCAGTAGTAGCCTTCTTCATGCTCTAACCAGCCTGTCTCGTGAGGCCACGGGAGGGACGGAGAGCGCCGCACCATCGGTGCGGGAACACCGGTAGGTGCAACACGGTGAGGACGCGGCGAGCGATCCTCACCCCGCGGGAGGGCGTCGACCAGCTATGTCGGCGCCCTCCTGGGCTTTCCGGTCGCGGTGCTCGGCACGGCGTCCGGCTTCTCCAGCACTTGAGCTGCCGACCACCGTCCTCTCCTGGGACAGGCCTTGCGCCGAACCGAACGGGTGAGCCACGGTTGCCACGCCGACCCTGATGCTTCATACCGCCGGTCGAAGGTCTACAGTCTGACCTGGTATTTGCCAGTTATCAACCGCCGATGGTTCCGCAACCCGGGCCGAGCCAGGAGGAAGCAGTGACAGGGGCGTCACAGCCGAATCCGACGGTTGCCCGCCGAGAGCTGGCAGTGATCTTTCGCGCCCTCAGGGAACGGCAGAAACGCAGCCTGGAAGACCTCGCAGCCCACCTCGACGTCGCCTTGAGCCAGGCTTCCCGGCTGGACACGGGTGCCCGCGGCTTCCGCCCGGACGACGTCCGGAAGCTCGCGTCGTGGTACCGGCTGGGCGATGCCGAAGAGACGCGGCTATTGGCACTTGCCACAGAGAGCCGGAAGCGAGCCTGGTGGCAGCAGGTCGATCTGCCGAACTCGTACCGCACCTTGATCGGGATGGAGCAGGCCGCCGTCGCGGTCAACGAGTACTGCAGCAGCGTGGTCCCCGGCCTGCTGCAGACCCCCGAGTACGCCCGAGCGGCGACCGCCGCCAGCGTTCTGGACATCGACGCCGAGCAGATCGATCCGGCCGTGGACGTTCGCCTGCGCCGCCAGTCAGTCCTCTCGCGCACACCGCCACCGCAACTCTGGGTCGTGATCGACGAAGCGGCGCTGGCCCGCGTGACCGGGGGACGCGACGTCATGCGGGCGCAGCTCGAGCACCTCCGGGACGCGGCGGCCCGCCGGAACATCGTGGTGCAGGTCATCGGTTTCGAATACGGCACTCATCCCGGCGGCGAGAGCCACTTCATCCTCCTGGACATGGCGGGCGACCTGCCGGACGTCGTCTACACCGAGGGCCTGCACGGGCCCGACGACTCCAGCGCTGAGCTGGACATCCGTCGCTACCGCCGCATCTGGGACCTGCTCCGCTCCATCGCGCTGAACCCCCGCGAGTCGAGCCGGCGGATCGCGAGTTACGCCCAACGCCTGGCTTCCTGATCCTCGCCGCCCAGGCGAGTTCTCCTCCCCGAAGGAAGGAACGCTGAGAATGGCCATGCCGGAGCAGTCAGGATTGAGGTGGATCAAGTCGAGCCGCAGCATCGGCGCGAATGCCTGCGTGGAACTGGCGCCGCACGGTGACCTGATCGCACTGCGCGATTCGAAGAATCCGGACGTGCACCTGCTGTACACCCACGCGGAGATGGACGCTTTCCTGTACGGCGCGAAGCGAGGCGAGTTCGACCACCTCCTGCCAACCGACTGACCACCGGTCGACACCGGCGGTGCCGGCTCATCGCCGCACCGCCGGTGTCGATCGCACCCCGGCACCGTCTGGCGATCAGCGGCGTCCTGCTGGCAAGCTGACGTCAGTGGACAGCGACCGCCCGGCGAAGCGGTGGCTCCACCCAGTGAGCGCCGCACCCGGGCTCACCCGGCCACCGGGGCTCGAGCCGCGTCGCGAAGCCGAGCGGAGGCCGGATGTCGAAGCCCGACGCAGGTTGGATCAAAGCCAGGCGGAGCATGGGCACGAACGCGTGCGTCGAGCTGGCCGCCGCAGGCGACGAGATCATGCTGCGCAACTCCCGCGAGCCCGAAGTCCTGCTGCACTATAGGAAGGCGGAGATCGCAGCCTTCTTCGACGGGGTCAAGAAGGGCGAGTTCGACCACCTGCTCGATCCGGAAATGGAATGACCGCACAGCCCGAAATCCTTTACCGGGCCGCAACTGCCGAGGAATGAAACGCACACGACGTCGACGAGCGATGTGGAGCGGACGACGGGACTCGAACCCGCGACCCTCACCTTGGCAAGGTGATGCGCTACCAGCTGCGCCACGTCCGCACCTGCAGCACCTGGTGCTGCGGTCATGGGGCAACCCTAGCGCAGCGGCCCACCGGGGAACGCGCGGGGCCCGGGACACGGTCGCGTCCCGGGCCCTGCGCGGCGAGCGGACGTCAGCCCGCCCGCACCGGCTCCCCCCGGCCGGACAGCTGCTCCACCTGCATCAGCAGCGCGCTGTGGTCGAGCCTGCCGTGCCCCTGCGCCCGCAGGGCACCCACGAGCTGTGCGACGTGCGCGCCCAGCGGGATCGCGACACCCGCCGCGCGGGCGGCCTCGGTGACGATGCCCATGTCCTTGTGGTGCAGGTCGATCCGGAAGCCGGGGGCGAACTCCCGGGCCCGCATGCCGGACGCCTTGCGGTCGAGCACGGTGCTGCCGGCGAGGCCGCCGGCGAGCACCGAGGTGGAGGCGTCGATGTCGACGCCGTGGGCCTCGAGGAACACGAGCGCCTCGGCGACGAGCTGGATGTTGCCGGCCACGATCAGCTGGTTCGCGGCCTTGACGGTCTGGCCGGCCCCGGACGGGCCGACGTGCACGACCGTCCTGCCCACCACGTCCAGGTACGGGCGGGCCGCCTCGACGTCGGCGGCCTCACCGCCCACCATGATCGACAGCACGGCCTCGACGGCGCCGGCCTCTCCCCCGCTCACGGGCGCGTCGACCACGCGGATCCCGCGGTCGGCGCCGGCCTCGGCGACCCGGCGGGCGACGTCGGGGCGGATCGTCGAGCAGTCGATGTGCAGGGTCCCGAGGCGGGCGGTGGCGTAGATGCCGCCCGGGCCGAGCGTGATGGCCTCGACGTCGGGGCTGTCCGGGACCATCGTGATCACGACCTCGGCCCCGCTGACGGCCTCGGCCACGTCCGCGGCCGCGTGCCCGCCGCGGGCGGCGAGCGCGTCCACGGCCGCGCGGTGGAGGTCGTAGCCGATCACGTCGTGGCCCACGTCGACGAGGTGGCCCGCCATGGGTCCACCCATGATGCCCAGGCCGATGAACGCGATCCGTGTCATGTCGAGAACTCCTTGCTGCTGCGCTCCGTGCGGGGCAGCCAGTCGAAGGCCCGCTCCGCCGGGCCGGACGGCACGTACTCCAGGCCGATCCAGCCGCGGTACCCGGTGAGGGCGGTGAGGTGACGGTCGAAGGGGATGGCGCCGGTCCCGGGCTCGTGGCGGCCGGGGGCGTCGGCGATCTGGACGTGGCCGATCCGGCCGAGGTGCCGGGCGAGGACGTCGTCGACGTCCTCGCCGTTGACGGTGAGGTGGTAGAGGTCGGCGAGCAGCGCCAGGTTGGCCGCGCCCACCCGGTCAGCCACGGCGAGCACGTCGGCGGCCGTGCGCAGGGGGTAGCGCGGTGCACCGCTGAGCGGCTCGAGCACGACGGTGCCGTCGAGCAGCGCCGCCGCGCGGGCGAGGTTCTGGGCGGCGAGGTCGTCCTGGTCGCGGGGGTCGCAGCCGTCGACCCGGTTGCCGTAGAGGGCGTTGAACACGTGCGTGCCGAGCCGTGCGCCGATGTCGGCGGCGACGTCGATGCTGTCGCGGAACTCGTTCACCCGCCCGGGCCAGGACGCGAGGCCGCGGTCGCCCGCCGGCATGTCCCCCGCGGCGAGGTTCACCGCGACGAGCTGCACGCCGGCGTCCTCCACCGCGCGGACGAACGCCTCGACCTCCCGGTCGCGCGGCGCGGCGGTCGGGAACGGCCACCAGAACTCGACGGCGTCGAACCCGGCGGCGCGTGCGGCGGCCGGCCGGTCGAGCAGGGGCAGCTCGGTGAACAGGATCGAGCAGTTGACGGCGAACGGGGGCGGGATCATGCCCGCTCCCGGTAGGCCCGCCAGCTCGCGAGCTCGGAGATGTCGGTCAGCGGCGGGAGCGCCGGGTACTCGCGGCGCAGCACCATCGCGAGCGATCCGCTGCCGTCGGCCAGCTCGATCACGCCGAGCTCCAGGCCGTCCGGTTCGCCGGGCAGCAGCACCTCGCGCAGCTGCTCGTAGGACAGGTCGTAGACCTCGCCCTCGACGGCGGCCCCGCCCGGGCCGACGTCCTCCAGCGCGGGGTAGCGCCCGCCGACGGCGTGGAAGCGGTAGCGGGCCGCCGTCGTCGTGCGGGTGACGAGCGGCGCCCCGCCGACGAGGTGGTGGTCGGCCCCGCCGGCCATGGCGGTGCCGTTGAGGAACATGAGAGGCACGGAGATCACTCCAGGTCGACGGCACACGGCGCCCGTGGCCGTCGACCACGGGCGCCGTGTGCGGTGGCGGTCAGGTTCCGGTGATGTGCTCCGGGCGGACGGGGACGCGGCGCAGCGCCTTGCCCGTGGCCGCGCGGATCGCCGCGGCCACCGCGGGGCCGCTGGAGATCGTGGGGGGCTCCCCCACCCCGCGCACGCCGTAGGGCGCGTGCGGGTCGGCGTACTCCAGCACCTTGACCTGCATCGGCGGCATGTCGAGGATCGTCGGGATGAGGTAGTCGGTGAACGACGGGTTGCGGACCTTCCCGTCGGTCACCACGATCTCCTCCATCAGCGCGAGGCCCATGCCCTGGGCGCTGCCGCCCTGGATCTGGCCGACCACGGTGTCGGGGTTGATCGCCTTGCCGACGTCCTGTGCGGTGTCGAGCGCGACGACCTTCACCAGCCCCAGCTCGACGTCCACGTCGACGACGGCGCGGTGCGCGGAGAACGCGTACTGCACGTGCGCGTCGCCCTGCCCGGTCTCCGGGTCGATCGGGAACGTCGGCCGGTGCCGCCACTCCACGGTCTCCTCGACCGCGTCGTCGCCGAGCACCTCGGCCAGGCCGGCGAGCACCTCGCCCTCCTCGGAGACGATCTTGTCGCCCTCGAGCTGCAGTCGCTGCCGGCCGAAGCTCGGACGATCCAGGACCTCGGCGGCGCGCGCCAGCACGGTGGCCCGCACCGCCTCGCACGCGGCCTTCACCGCGCCGCCGGTGACGTAGGTCTGGCGCGACGCCGACGTCGAGCCGCCGGAGCCGACGCTGGTGTCCTTCGGGTGCACGACCACGCGCTCGACGCCCAGCTCGGTGCGGCAGATCTGCTGCTCCACGGTGATCAGGCCCTGGCCGACCTCGGCCGCCGCGGTGTGCACGGTGGCCACCGGCTCGCCGCCGGTGATCTCCAGGCGCACCCGGGCGGTCGAGTAGTCGTCGAAGCCCTCGGAGAACCCGACGTTCTTGTAGGTGACGGCGTAGCCGACCCCGCGCACGACGCCCTCGCCGTGAGTGGTGTTGGAGGCGCCGCCGGGCAGCTCGCGGATGTCGATCTCCGCGGCGCCGGTCGAGGGGCGCTCCGGGGGCAGCGGCATGTCGCGCACCACCCGGATCAGCTCGGCGACCGGGGCCGCGGAGTCGATCACCTGACCGGTGATGTTGTGGTCGCCCTCGCGCATGCCGTTGCGGGCGCGGATCTCCACCCGGTCCACGCCGACCGTGTCGGCGAGCTCGTCCATCAGTGCCTCGTGCGCGAACGCGGCCTGCACGCACCCGAACCCGCGCATCGCACCGCAGGGCGGGTTGTTGGTGTAGACGCCGCTCGCGTCGACGTGCACGTTCGGGATCCGGTACGGGCCCAGGCCGAGGGTGCCGCCGTTGCCGACGACCGCGCCCGTCGACGAGGCGTAGGCGCCGCCGTCGAAGAGGATGTCGGCCTTCGCGTAGACCAGGGTGCCGTCGCGCTCGGCGCCGAACTCGTAGCGCAGCCACGCCGGGTGCCGGTGCACGTGCCCGAAGAACGACTCCTCGCGCGAGTAGCTCATCTTCACCGGCTTGCCGGTGTGCTGGGCGAGCAGGCAGCCGTGGACGTGCATCGAGAGGTCCTCGCGCCCGCCGAACGCCCCGCCGACGCCGGCCAGGTGCAGCCGCACCTTCTCCGGCGGCAGCCCGAGCGCCCGGCAGATCTGCTGCTGGTCGACGTGCAGCCACTGGGTGGCGACGTAGAGGTCGACGCCGCCGTCCTCGGCCGGGACGGCGAGCCCGGACTCCGGGCCGAGGAAGGCCTGGTCCTGCATCCCGACCTCGAAGTCGAGCGCGACCACCACCGGGGCCGTCGGGTTCTCCTCGCCGCGGCGGATCTGCATCTTCCGCACGAGGTTCCCGCCCGGCTGCACCAGCGGAGCGTCCGGGTCGAGGGCCTTGCGCGGGTCGGTGACGGCGGGCAGCACCTCGTAGGAGACGACGATCTTCTTGGCGGCGCGCCGGGCGGTCTCCGGGTGGTCGGCGGCGACCAGCGCGACCGGCTCGCCCTGGTAGCGCACGACCCCGGTCGCGAGCACCGGCGTGTCCAGGTGCTCGAGACCGACGGCGTTCTCCCCCGGCACGTCGTCGGCCGTGAGCACGGCGGACACCCCGGGCACGGCGAGCGCCGCGCCGATGTCGATCGACACGATCCGGGCGTGCGGGTGCGGGCTGCGCAGCGTGACGCCCCAGACCATGTCGTCGTGCCACAGGTCGCTCGCGTAGGCGAACTCGCCGGTGACCTTGAGGGTGCCGTCGGGGCGGAGCGGGCTGTCCCCGATCCGGCCTCGGGTCGCGGTTTCGGTGGTGGTCATCTCAACCGGCCTTCTGCAGGAGGGTGCGGTGGACGGCGGCGGCCTCCCGGGCCAGCGCGTCCTCGTCGACGGTGAGCACGCGGTCGCGCTCGACGACCGGGCGCCCGTTCACGAGCAGCAGTTCCAGCGGCGGCGGGGCGCCCAGGACGAGCGCGGCGACCGGGTCGGCGACGTCGGCGTGCGCGAGTCCGTCGATCCGCCACAGGGCGAGGTCGGCGAGCTTGCCGGGCTCGATCGAACCGATCTCGTCCTCACGGCCCAGCACGGCGGCACCGCCGAGGGTCCCGAGCTCCAGCGCGTCGCGGACGGTGAGGGCCTGCGGACCGCCGACGGCACGGGCGAACAGCACGGCGTGGCGCACCTCCTCGAGCAGGCTCCCGGCCTCGTTGCTCGCGGCCCCGTCGACGCCCAGGCCGACGCGCGCGCCGGCGTCGCGCAGGTCGCGGATGCGGGCGATGCCGGCCCCGAGCCGGGCGTTCGACGACGGGCAGTGCGCCACGCCGGTGGCGGTGTCGCCGATCTTCTTCACGGCGGCGTCGTCGAGGTGGATCGCGTGGGCGAACCACACGTCCGGGCCGGTCCAGCCCAGGCCCTCGACGTACTCCAGCGGGGAGCAGCCGAACCGCTCCCGGCAGAACTCCTCCTCGTCGAGGGTCTCGGCGAGGTGGGTGTGCAGCCGCACGCCCGCGCGGCGGGCCAGCTCGGCCGACTCGCGCATGAGCTCTCCCGTCACCGAGAACGGCGAGCACGGGGCGAGCGCGATCTGCAGCATCGAGCCCGGCGACGGGTCGTGCCAGCGGTCGATCGCGTCCTGCGACGCGGCGAGGATCGTGTCCCGGTCCTCGACGACGTGGTCGGGCGGGAGGCCGCCGTCGCGCTGCCCGAGGTCCATCGAGCCGCGTGTCGGGTGGAACCGCAGGCCGACGTCCTGCGCGGCGCGGATCTCCGCCCCGAGCAGATCACCGCCGTCGGCGGGAAACACGTAGTGGTGATCGGTGCTGGTGGTGCACCCGGTGCGGGCCAGCTGGGCGAGCGCCCCGCTCGCACCGACGTGCACCGCGTGCTCGTCGATGCCCGCCCACACCGGGTAGAGCGTGGTGAGCCACTGGAACAGCGTGGCGTCGACCGCCAGGCCCCGGGTGACCCACTGGTAGAGGTGGTTGTGCGTGTTGACGAAGCCGGGGGTGAGCAGGCAGCCGCGGCCGTCGACGACCCGGGCACCCTCGAGGTGCGGCGCGGGGCCGGCGCCGACGGCGGTGATCCGGCCGTCCTCGACGACGACGTGCCCGCCCGGGAACTCCTCGCCGGTGACGGTGACGACGTGCGCGCCCTCGATGACGGTGCTCACGACGCCTCCTTGCGGGCGGACGCCGTGCGCACCGCGTCGAGGATCTTCTCGTAGCCCGTGCAGCGGCACAGATTCCCGGCCAGCGCCTCCCGGATCTCCGGATCGCTCGGGGCGGGGTTGCGCTCGAGCAGGTCGTGCGTGGAGACGATCAGCCCGGGCGTGCAGAAGCCGCACTGCACGGCCCCGCACTCCACGAACGCCTGCTGCACCGGGTGCAGCTCCTCGCCATCGGCGAGCCCCTCCACGGTGATGACCTCGCGGCCCTGGGCCTGCCCGGCCGCGACCAGGCAGGAGCAGACGGGGACGTCGTCGAGGTAGACGGTGCAGGAGCCGCACTCCCCCTGCTCGCAGGCGTTCTTGGAGCCGGGCAGCCCCATCCGCTCGCGCAGCGCGTAGAGCAGGCTCTCGCCCTCCCAGACGTCGTCGACCTCGTGCCGCGTGCCGTTGACGGTCAGCTGGATCCGCATGTCAGGCGGCCCTCCGGTAGTCGTTCCGGTAGTCGTTCCAGGCCCAGGTGGCGGCGCGGCGCGCCATCACCGAGAGCGCGTGCAGGCGGTACGCGGCGCTGCCGCGCACGTCGTCGATCGGGGCGGCGGCGTCGCGGACCTTGCGGCCGAACTCGGTGGCGAGCGACTCCGGCAGCTCGTCGCGCGAGTCCCACAGGCCCGCGGCCTCCAGCTCGCCGGACAGGAACTCGGCGGCGGCGTCGGCCCGCCGCGGCGTGGGCGCCGCCGAGCCGATCCCGGTGCCCACGGTCCGCCGCTGCGGGTGCAGGGCGAACCCGAACGCGGTCACCGCGATGACCATCGCGTTCCGGGTGCCGATCTTGCAGAACTGCTGCGGGCCGCCCGCCCGGGGCACGAGCACCGCGGTGATCAGCTCGTCCGGGGCGAGCGCGTTGCGCTTCACGCCGGTGTAGAACTCCGCCACCGGCACCTGCCGCACCCCCCGGGCCGCCGAGGCGACCTCGACCACCGCGTCGGCCGCGAGCAGCGGCGGGTGGCTGTCACCCGCGGGCGATGCCGCGCCGAGGTTGCCGCCCACGGTGCCGCGGTTGCGGATCTGCGGCGACCCGACCGTCCGTGCGGCCATCGCGAGCCCCGGCAGCGTCGCGCCGAGCTGGTCGATGATCCGGGCGTAGGTGACGCCGGCACCGAGCCGGACGCGGTCGCCGTCGGTGGCCCATTCCCGCAGCTCGGGGACGCGGGTGAGGTCGAGCAGGGCGGGCGGCCGCCGGTGATCGAAGTTGATCTCGACCATGACGTCGGTGCCACCCGCGACCGGCAGCGCATCCGGGTGCTCCGCCTTGGCCGCGAGGGCCTCGGCCCAGGTCGTCGGCGCGAGGAAGTCCATGGGAGAAAGTGAAGCGCCGCGAGGCCCCCGACAGAAGTCGCGGGCGCGACGAATCGGTAGCCGGGATCACACCGCGGGGTTGTAGATTCCTCCAATGCTGTTGCGGGAGCTGATCGGCCACCCGGCGCTGGGGCTGCGGCTGCTTCACGGGAGCGAGGCCGCACTGGAGCGTCCGCTGCGCTGGGTCTACACCACCGACCTCATCGATCCCGGTCGCTACCTCTCGGGGGGCGAGCTGGTGGTCAGCGGGCTGGTGTGGCGGTCGGGCCCGGCCGACAGCGAGCGGTTCGTGGCGGCGCTGGCGCGGTCGAACGCGGCCGCGCTCGCGGCGGGCGAGGCGGTGTTCCACGAGGTGCCCGACGACCTCGTCGACGCGTGCCGGCGCCACGACGTGCCGCTCGTCGCCGTGCCTGAGGAGGTGTCGTTCTCCGCGGTCACCGAGCTGGTGATCGGCGCGCTGACCGCCGCGCGCAGCGACCGGCTCGCGCACACCGTGGGCCGGCAGCGCCAGCTGCTCTCGGCGGTCGCGGGCGGGCTGGGACTCGACGAGCTGGCCGCGCAGGTCTCGGCCGCCACCGGCCTCGCGTGCCGGGTGTTCACCGCGACCGGGCGCGCGGTGGTCCCCGGACCCGAACCGTTCCCCGACGACGAGCTCGACCGGCTCGTCGCGGCATTCCTGACAGCCGAGCGGTTGCCGGCGACCTCGGGGGCGCACTCCGTCTTCTCCGTCGGGCCGGCGTCGGAGCAGCGGCTGACGGCGTGGTTCGTCGCCGTGGAGGGCGTGTGGACGGGATGGGACGCCGAGACGAGCGAGGCGATCGGCGAGCTGGTGGCGATCGCCGGACTGGACCGGGCGCGGCGCAGCGAGGGCCTGCGGGTGGCCCGCGACATCGCCGACGACGCCATCGCGCTGATCGCGGGCGGTGCGGGGAACCGGCCGGAGACGACGGTGCGGCTACGGCAGGCGGGGCTGGACCCGGCGGCGCCGCTGACGGTGGCGGTAGCCGCCTTCGCGCGCCGCCCCGCCGCGGCCCCCCTCGAATCGCAGCAAGGTGGCTTTACTGCAACAACACCGCAGCAAAGCCACCTTGCTGCGGCTCCGG
>NZ_JAHKRK010000090.1 GCF_019396355.1 Pseudonocardia nigra | reverse complement strand
GCGAGGTGCTCACCGCCGATCTCGTCGTGTACGCCACGGGCTACCGGCCCTCGGACCCGTGCCGCCTGCTGCGCGACCTCGCCCGCGTCTGTCACCGCGACGCTGCGGGCCGGCTCGCCGTGCAGCGCGACTACCGCGTCGCGACCGGGCTGGAGCTGACCGCGGGCATCTACGTGCAGGGCGCCACCGAGCACAGCCACGGGCTGGCCTCGACGCTGTTGTCCACCGTCGCCGTGCGCTCCGGTGAGATCGCCGCCTCCATCTCCGCCCGCCGCCCGGCCGCCGCGCTGGCGCAGTCGCCGTCCTGACACCCCGACCCCCCGAGGAGTGAGCACCGTCGTGACCACCAACCCGTTCGACGACGTCAACGGCACCTTCCACGCACTCGTGAACGCCGAGGGCCAGTACTCGCTGTGGCCCACGTTCGCCCCCGTCCCCGACGGCTGGACCGTCGCCCACGGCCCCGCCACCCGGCAGGAGTGCCTGGACCACATCGAGGCGCACTGGCCCGACATGCGCCCCCTCTCCCTGGTGCGACAGATGGAGAACCGTTGACCACCACGGCCGACAGCACGACCCGCACCGGGACCTGGCCCCGGTTGTTCGCCGCGCAGGTGCGGCGTGCGCCGGACGCGGTGGCGGTGGTCTGCGAGGACGAGCGGCTGACCTACCGCGAGCTGGACGCGCGGGCCAACCGGCTGGCGCACGTGCTCACCGCCCGCGGCGCGGGCCCGGAGCGGGTGGTGGCGCTCGCGCTGCCCCGCGGGGTCGACCTGATCGTCGCGCAGGTGGCGGTGCTGAAGTCCGGCTCGGCGTACCTGCCGCTGGATACCGACCACCCGCCGGCGCGGCTGGAGTGGATGCTCGCCGACGCCGCACCCGTCGCCGTGCTGACGACGGCCGAGCTCGCCGCGGACCTCCCCGCCGGGGACGTCCCGCTGCTGCTGATCGACGACCCGGCCGTCGCGACGGCCGCGGGGAGCGACCCGGCGCCGGAGCTGGACGTCCGCAACGCGGCCTATGTGATCTACACGTCGGGCTCGACGGGCCGGCCCAAGGGTGTGGTGGTGTCGCACACCGGGGTGGCCAAGCTCGTCGCCACGCAGGTGGAGCGGTTCGGGATCGGCCCGCACAGCCGGGTGCTGCAGTTCGCCTCGCCCGCGTTCGACGTGGCGTTCTGGGACCTGTGCCTCGGGCTGCTCTCAGGCGGGCGGCTGGTGGTGGTGCCCGCCGAGCGCCGCGTGCCGGGGCCTGAGCTCACCGAGTACGCCCACCGGCACGGCGTCACGTTCATGATCCTCCCACCCGCACTGCTGGCTGCGATGCCCGCGGACCTGACGCTGCCGCCCGCGACACTGCTCGCGGGCACCGAGCGCGTCTCTCCCGAGCTGGTGGCGCGCTGGGCGCCGGGGCGGCGGATGTTCAACGCCTACGGCCCGACCGAGGCCACCGTGAACTCGACGCTGGGGGAGTGCGATCCCGCCCGCCCCGGGCCGACCGTCCCCATCGGCGTCGCCGACCCGATGACGACGGTGCACGTGCTCGACGAGTGGCTGCGGCCGGTGCCCGACGGGGTGGACGGCGAGCTGTACCTCGGCGGCCCCGGCCTCGCCCGCGGCTACCTTGGCCGGCCGGGGCTCACCGCCGAGCGGTTCGTGGCGAACCCATGGACGCCCGGGGAGCGGATGTACCGCACCGGCGACCTCGTGCGGCGCGGCCCGGACGGGATGCTGGACTTCCGCGGCCGCACCGACGACCAGGTGAAGATCCGCGGGTACCGGGTGGAGCCCGGCGAGGTGGAGTCGGCCCTGCTCGCGCACGACGCGGTGGGGCAGGCCACCGTCGCCGCCCGCGACGGGCGGCTCGTGGGCTACGTCGTGCCGGCCCGTGACGCGCAGCACCAGGTGGGGCACTGGAAGGAGCTGCACGAGCTGCTCTACTACGCCGAGCGCGACGACCCGTTCGCCGGGTGGAACTCCACCTACGACGGCACCGAGATCCCGCGGGAGGACATGCGCGCCTGGCGGGACGCGACGGTGGCGCGGATCCGCCAGCTGCGGCCGCGGCGGGTGCTGGAGATCGGCGTGGGCAGCGGGTTGCTGCTCACCGAGCTCGCCCCGGACTGCGAGCACTACCACGGGATCGACGTGTCCGAGGAGGCCGTGGCCGCGCTGCGCAGGCGGCTGCCCGCGGAGTGGGCGCAGCGGGTGCGGCTGGACGCACTTCCGGCGCACCGGGTCGGCGAGCTTCCCGGTGGGTTCGACACCGTCGTGATCAACTCCGTGATCCAGTACTTCCCGTCGGCGGACTATCTGGGTGACGTCCTGCGCGCCGCCGCCGGGCTGCTCGCGCCGGGCGGCACGGTGTTCGGCGGCGACGTCCGCAACCTGCGGCTGCTGCGCACGCTGCGCGCCGCCGTCGCGCTGCAGCGGGCGGCGCCGGGGACCGATCCCGCCGCGCTGCGGGCGACCGTCGACGCCGCCGTCGCCGCGGAGCCGGAGCTGCTCTGCGATCCCGACTTCTTCGCCCGGGTGCCCGGATTCGCCGCCGTGGACCTGATGCTCAAGCAGGCCGTGGCGCACGACGAGCTCAGCCGGTATCGCTACGACGTTGTGCTGCGGACCACCCCGGTGCCGGCCCCGGTCGTGCCGGACCGCTCGTGGGAGTCGCTGACCGCCGTGGTCGAGGGCCTGCAGTCCGCGTGGCCGGACCGGCTGCGGGTCACCGGCGTGCCCAACGCGCGGCTCGCCCCCGACCTGGCGGCGCGGTGCGCGATCGACGGGACGGCCGCGCCCGTCGAGCCCGCCGCCGACCCGGAGGACGTCCGCGCGCTCGGGGCGAACCTCGGTTACGACGTGGCGATCACGTGGACCGCGGGCGCCGACGACGGGCGGTTCGACGCGCTGTTCACCGCGCGCGGTGTCGAGCCCGGACGGGCCTACCGTCCGGCCGCGACGTCCGGCGCCCTCACGAACGTCCCCGCCGGCCGCCGCGACCCGGCGGCGCTCGTCGCCGACCTGCGTACGCACCTGCGGGCGCGGCTGCCGGAGTACCTGGTGCCGTCCGCGATCGTGGTGCTGGACGCGCTGCCCGTGCTGCCCAGCGGCAAGCTCGACCGCGCCGCCCTGCCCGACCCGGACCTCGCCGCCCAGGTCACCGGGCACCGGCCGCGCACGCCACGCGAGGAGCTGCTGTGCGCGCTGTTCGCCGAGGTACTCGGCTTGTCCGAAATCGCGGCCAAAATCGGCAGGGACGACGACTTCTTCGCCCTCGGCGGCGACAGCATCGTCTCCATCCGGCTCGTCGTGCGGGCCCGGGCCGCCGGGCTGGCGATCACGCCGCGGCAGGTCTTCACCCACCGCACGGTGGCCGCGCTCGCGCCCGTGGTGGAGGTGCACGCCGACGCCGAGCGGAGCGACGAGCCCCTCGTCGCGCTCACCGCCGCCGACCGGGCGGCGCTGGCACCGATCGGCGAGCTCGCCGACGTGTGGCCGCTCTCGCCGCTGCAGGAGGGCTTCTTCTTCCACTCCGCCGTCGCCGAGCCGGGGCGGGACGTCTACCTGCTGCAGGAGGTGCTCGAGCTCGACGGCGTGGTGGACGCCGCCGCGCTGCGCCGGGCCGCGCAGGACCTGCTCGACCGGCACCCGCAGCTGCGCGCCGGGTTCGTCGCGCTCCCCGACGGGCGGCTCGTGCAGGGCGTCGCCGCGCGCGCGGAGCTGCCGTGGGCCGAGGTGGACCTGCGGGAGGCGCCCGCCGCCGAGCGGGCGGACCGGCTCGCCGCGCTGCTGGCCGCCGACCGCGCCGCCGGGTTCGACCTGGCCCGGCCGCCGCTGCTGCGCGCCACCCTGGTGCGCCTGGACGACCGGCAGGCCCGGCTCGTGCTGACGTTCCAGCACATCGTGCTCGACGGCTGGTCGGTCGCGGTGCTGCTGCGCGAGCTGCTGGCGGGCGAACGCTCGGCGAGCGGCGGGCTCGACGTGCACCGCGACTGGTTCCGCTGGCTCGCCGGGCGCGACTCGGACGCCGCACGGGAGGCGTGGCGCGCCGCGCTGGCAGGGCTCGACGAGCCGACGCTGCTGCTCGCGGCGCTGCCGGGAGCCGCGGACGCGGTGCCCGCCCCGATGCACCACCAGGTGCGGACCACCGTCGACGAGGAGCGGACCGCGGCGCTCACCGCGGCGGCCCGCGCCCACGGGCTCACGCTCGGCACGCTGCTGCACGGGGCCTGGGGGCTGCTGCTGGGCCGGCTCTCCGGGCGGCGGGACGTCGTGTTCGGCAGCACCGTCTCGGGCCGGGAGGCCGCGGTGGCAGGCATCGAGTCGGCGGTCGGGCTGTTCATCAACACCGTCCCGGCGCGGATGCGGTGGCAACCGGACGAGACGCTGGCCGCAGCGCTGCGGCGGTTGCAGGACGAGCGCACCGCGCTGCTGGACCACCAGCACCTCGGGCTCGGGGACGTGCAGCGCGCGGCCGGGCAGGCCGAGCTGTTCGACACGCTGCTCGTCGTCGAGAACTACCCCGGCACCGACGTTCCCGTGCAGGTGCACGACGCCGTCCACTATCCAGTGGCGCTGATCGCGGCGGTCGGGCCGACGCTGGAGGTGACCCTCAAGCACGACCCCGCCCGGGTGCCCGCCGCCGTCGCCGCCGACCTCGCGGCGCGGCTCGATGACCTGCTGGCCGCGCTGACCGACCTGTCCGCCACCACGGCGGCGCTGCCGCTGTGCTCGGAACCCGAGCTGCGGGCGGTCGAGGCCGGGAACGCGACCGAGCACCCGGTGCCGTCGGCGACGCTCGTCGACCTCATCGCCGCGCAGGTCGCCCGCACCCCCGATGCCGCCGCCGTGATCGCCGAGGACGTCACCCTGACCTATGCCGAGCTCGACGCGCGAGCCCAGGCGCTGGCCGGGCGGCTCGCGGCTCGCGGCGTCGGTCCCGAGAGCGTGGTCGGCGTGGCCGTGCCACGGTCGGCGGAGCTGCTGGTGGCACTGCTCGGCGTGCTGCACGCCGGAGCCGCATACCTGCCGGTCGACCTCGACCACCCCGCGGAGCGGCGGGCGTTCGTGCTCGCCGACGCGGGCGTCGACACGGTCGTGACGGTGCCCGGTACCGGCATGGACGGGCTGCTGGTGGACGGCAGCGGCCCGACCGCGGACCCGCGCCCGGCCGGGCAAGGGAACGCCGCCTACCTGATCCACACCTCCGGCTCCACCGGCCGGCCCAAGGGCGTGGTCGTCACGCATGCGGCGATCGTCAACCGGCTGGCGTGGATGCAGGACACCTACCCGCTCGACGCGACCGACCGGGTGCTGCAGAAGACCCCGGCGAGCTTCGACGTGTCGGTGTGGGAGTTCTTCTGGGCGCTCACCGCGGGCGCGGCTGTCGTGATGGCCCGCCCCGGCGGGCACCGCGACCCCGGCTACCTGGCCGCCGCCGTGGCCGAGCACGGCGTCACCACGCTGCACTTCGTGCCGTCGATGCTGTCGGCGTTCCTCGCATCAGGGGACGTGACGGACGATCCGGCGTGGGCGGCGTCGCTGCGGCGGGTGTTCGCCAGCGGCGAGGCGCTGTCCGCCGCGGCCGCCGCCGGCTGGCACGCGCTCACCGGTGTGCCCCTGCACAACCTCTACGGGCCCACCGAGGCCGCCGTCGACGTCACCTACCAGCAGTACGCCGAGCCGGTCGACGGAGCGAGCGTGCCGATCGGACGCCCGGTCTGGAACACCCGGGTGCACGTGCTCGACCCGGACCTGCGCCCGGTGCCCGACGGGATCCCCGGCGAGCTCTACCTGGCCGGCGCGCAGCTGGCCCGCGGCTACCACGGGCGCGCCGCGCTCACCGCCGAGCGGTTCGTGGCGAACCCCTGGGCACCCGCGGAGCGCATGTACCGCACCGGCGACGTCGTGCGACGCGGCGCGAGCGGCGCGCTCACGTACCTGGGCCGTACCGACTTCCAGGTGAAGATCCGGGGCACCCGGATCGAGCTCGGCGAGATCGAGGCGGCGCTGACCGCCCGCGCCGATGTCGCCCGGGCGGTGGTGATCGCGCGGGACGGGGCGACGCTCGTCGCCTACGTCGTGCCCGCCGCGGGCGGCACGGATCCGGAGACCCTGCGCAGCGCGCTCGCGGCCGAGCTGCCCGCGCCGATGGTGCCGTCCGCGTTCGTACTGCTCGCCGACCTGCCGGTGACGAGCAGCGGCAAGCTGGACCGCGCCGCCCTGCCGGCGCCTGACCTCGCCCCGGCGAGCGACCGCGCACCCGCGTCGCCGCGCGAGGAGCTGCTCTGCGCGGTGTTGGCCGAGGTGCTGGGCCGGCAGAGCTGCGGGCCGGACGACGACTTCTTCGCCCTCGGCGGCGACAGCATCTCCTCGATCGCGGTGGCGAGCCGGGCTCGCCGCGCGGGGCTGGACGTCGGGCCGCAGGACGTGTTCACCCTGCGGACGCCCGCCGCGCTCGCGGCCGCGGCCGGATCCGTCGCCGCCGAGACGGCCCCACGGGGCCCGCTGCTCACGCTGAGCGATGCCGAGCGTGCGCAGGTCGAGCGGGTGAGCCCGGTGCCGGTGGAGCAGGTGTGGCCGCTGTCGCCGTTGCAGGACGGGCTGTTCTTCCACGCCAACTTCGACAGCGTCGAGTCAGACGCCTATACCGTCCAGGAGGCCATCGACCTCGACCACCGGCTCGACGCCGATCGACTGCGCGCCGCCTGCGCGCAGCTGCTCGCCCGCAACGACGGGATCCGCGCCGGGTTCACCGACGCGGGCCTGCCCGGCCCGGTGCAGTTCGTGGCCGCCGAACTGGAGCCGCCGGTCACCGAGATCGACCTGTCGCACCTGCCCGGCGACGAGCGCACCGCGCGGCTCGCGGAGGTGATGGCGGCCGACCGGGCGCAGCGGTTCGACCTGGCGCGACCGCCGCTCTTCCGGTTGCTGCTGATCCGCCTCGGCGACACCGAACGGCTCGTGCTCAACCGGCACCTGCTGCTGTGGGACGGCTGGTCGGCCTGGCTGGTGATCGAGCAGCTGCTCGCGCTCTACGCGGGCGAGGAGCCCGGCCCGGCCGGCTCCTACCGGGACTTCCTGGCCTGGCTCGCCGGCACCGACCAGGCCGCCTCCGCCGCCGCCTGGCGGGAGGCCCTCGCCGGCCTCGACGAGCCCACGCTCGTCCATGCCGCGGCGACCCCGCCCGTGGCGCCGCCGCAGAACCTCGACGCCGAGCTGTCCGCCGTGACCGCCGCCCGGCTGCGCGCGCTCACCCGCGAGCACGGTCTCACCGCGCACACCGTGCTCAGTGCCGCCTGGGGGCTCACCCTGGCCGCTGCCACCGGGCGCTCCGACGTCGTGTTCGGCACCGCGGTGGCGGGCCGCCCGGCGGCGGTCCCGGACGTCGAGCGCACGGTCGGGCTGTTCCTCAACACCGTGCCGGCCCGCATGGCGTTCTCGCCCTACGAGACGGTGGTCGACCTGCTGCGGCGGGTGCAGCGCGAGCGCACGGCGCTGGTGGCGCACGAGTCGGTGAGCCTCGGGGTCGTGCAGCGCGAGTCCGGGCATCGACGGCTGTTCGACACGCTGTTCGTCCTGCGCCCGGCGGGCGACGAGCGGCGCGCCGCCGAGCTGCGCGACCGCTACGGCGTGACAGAACTGTCCAACGTGGACGCCACGCATTACCCGCTGAACCTGGTCGTCACGCCGGGTGAGCGGGTCCGGGTGACGCTCTCACACCGCCCGGACGCCGTCGCACCCGAGGCCGCGCGGCAGCACCTGGCCCGGTTCACCGCGCTCGTCGACGCGTTGCTCGCCGACCTGGACGCGCCGGCCGGGCGGCTCGCCGCCCCGGATCCCGCGCCGCTGCCCGTGCTCGAGGAGGTGCCCGGCGACACGATCGCCGACCTGCTCGCCACCCAGGCGGCCCGCACTCCCGACGCCGTGGCGCTCGTCGCCGGCGACGAGCGGCTCACCTACGCCGAGCTGGACGCCGCGGTCAACCGGACCGCGCGGTTGCTGATCGCCCGGGGCGCCGGGCCGGAGCGCGTGGTGGCGCTGGCGCTGCCGCGGTCACCGGAGATGGTGGTGGCGCTGTTCGCGGTGCTGCGCACCGGCGCCGCCTACCTGCCCCTGGAGCTGGACCACCCGGTTCCGCGGTTGCTCGGCGTGCTCGCCGACGCCACCCCGAGCTGCCTGCTCACCACCGGCCGCGCGCCCGCCGCCCTGCGCGACGCGGGCGTCGGGGTGGGTGGGGGGAGCACCGTGCTGCTCGACGACCCGGACGTGGCCGCCGAGCGGGCCGCGCTGCCCGCCGGGCCGCTCTCGGACGCCGAGCTGGGTGCGTTCGCCCGCTCCCGCCCCGACCGGCTGGAGCACCCGGCGTACGTGATCTACACGTCGGGTTCGACGGGGCGGCCCAAGGGCGTCGTCACGCCGTACCGCGGGCTGACGAACATGCAGCTCAACCACCGGGCGGAGATCTTCGAGCCGGTCGTGGCCGCCGCCGGGCGGCGGCTGCGTATCGCGCACACCGTCTCGTTCGCGTTCGACATGTCCTGGGAGGAGCTGCTCTGGCTCGTTGAGGGCCACGAGGTGCACGTCTGCGACGAGGAGCTGCGCCGCGACGCCGCCGCGCTGGTGGCGTACTGCGCCGCGGAGCGCATCGACGTGGTCAACGTGACCCCGACCTACGCCCACCACCTGTTCGACGAGGGCCTGCTGGCCGGGCCGCACGTCCCGCCGCTGGTGCTGCTCGGCGGGGAGGCCGTGTCCGACGCCGTGTGGGCGCGGCTGCGCGACACCCCAGGCACCTGCGGCTACAACCTCTACGGGCCCACCGAGTACACGATCAACACCCTCGGGGCGGGCACCGCGGACAGCGCCACGCCGACGGTGGGCCGGCCGATCCGGGCCACCCGCGCGCACGTGCTCGACGGGTGGCTGCGGCCGGTGCCCGACGGCGTCGCCGGTGAGCTGTACATCGCCGGCGCCGGCCTCGCCCGGGGTTACCTGGACCGGCCGGGGCTCACCGCGGAGCGGTTCGTGGCCGACCCGTGGTCACCGGGGGAGCGGATGTACCGCACCGGCGACCTGGTGCGCCGCCGCCCGGACGGGATGCTCGACTTCCTCGGCCGGACCGACGACCAGGTCAAGGTTCGCGGCCATCGGGTCGAGCTCGGCGAGGTGGAGGCGGCACTGGACCGGCACGCGCTGGTCGCGCGGTCCGCCGTGCGGGCCGTCGCCGATCCGGCGGCGCCCGGGACGAGCCGGCTCGTCGGCTACGTCGTCCCTGCGGCTGCGGAGGCGACCGGTGCCGAGGACGAGCACGTCGCCGAGTGGGAGCAGGTCTACAGCGACGAGTACCGCGCGATCCCGACGGCGGTGTTCGACGAGGACTTCGCCGGCTGGGACTCCAGCTACGACGGCGCCCCGATCCCGCTCGAGCACATGCGGGAGTGGCGCGCGGCCACCGTCGAGCGGATCCGGGAACTGGCCCCGCGCCGGGTGCTGGAGATCGGCGTCGGCACCGGGCTGCTGCTCGGCCGGCTGGCCCCGGACTGCGCGGCGTACTGGGGCACCGACCTCGCCGCCCCCGTGATCGAGAAGCTGCGGGCCGACCTCGCCCGCGACCCGGACCGGTACGGCCGCGTGACGCTGCGCGCGCAGCCTGCGCATGTCACCGACGGGCTGCCGGTGGGCTTCTTCGACACGGTCGTCGTCAACTCGGTGATCCAGTACTTCCCGGGTGCCGAGTACTTGGCCCGTGTGCTCGACGCGGCGCTCGACCTGGCGGCTCCGGGCGGCGCGGTGTTCGTCGGCGACGTGCGCAACCTCGCCTCGGCGCGCGCGTTCCACACCGCCGTCGCGCTGCACCGCAACCCGGACGCGACGGTGGCCGAGGTGCGGCGCGCGGCCGAGCGGGGCCTGCGGCTGGAGAAGGAGCTGCTGGTCGACCCGGCGTTCTTCGCCGGCGTCGCGGCGGCCCGCCCGCACACGTCCGTCGCGGTCCGCGTCCGCCGCGGGCGCTGCCACGACGAGCTGACCCGGCACCGCTTCGACGTGGTGCTGCAGCGTGGCGGACGGGTCCGTTCGCTCGCCGGCGCGGCCGAGATCGCCTGGGGCGGCGACCTCGACGCGCTCGCCGCGCACCTGCGGGGCGCGCGGGAACCGCTGCGCGTCACCGGGATCGCCGACGCGCGGCGGCACGGCGAGCTCGCCGCCGTCGTCGCCCTGCGCGCCGCCGACCCCGAGGCGCCCGCCGCGCGCATCCGCGATCTCCTCGGCGCGGCCGGCGGCGTCGAACCGGAGGATCTGCACGCGCTCGCGGCCGAGCTGGGGTGGCACGTGGAGGTCGTCCCGGGCGGCCCGGGGACGGTGGACGCGGTGTTCGTGCCGGATCCCGCCCCAGGCGTCCGGCACGTCGACGCGTTCCGCCCCACGCCCGGGACGCCGCACGCCACCCGGCCCACCATGGCCCGCCGCGCCGCGACCCTGGTGACGCGCCTGCGGGCCGATCTCGGCGCGGAGCTGCCCGGCTACATGGTGCCGGCCGCGCTCGTCCCGCTCGACGAGCTGCCGCTCACCGCCAACGGCAAGCTCGACGTCGCCGCGCTGCCCGACGCCGAGCCGGTCGCGCGGCGGACGTCGAGGCCGGCCGCGACCCCGGTCGAGGAGACGCTCCAGGCCCTGTTCGCCGACGTGCTGGGGCTCCCGGAGGTGGGGGTCGAGGACGACTTCTTCGACCTCGGCGGGCACTCGCTGCTCGCCACCCGGCTCGTCAGCCGGGCCCGCACCGCGCTGGGCGCCGAGCTGGCCATCCGGGACCTGTTCGAGGCACCGACGGTGGCCGCGCTCGCCGCGCGCGTCGGCGGCACCACTGGTCCGGTGCGGCCGGTGCTCGGGCCGCGCGAGCGCCCGAAGGGGGTGCCCGCCTCGGCCGCGCAGCAGCGGCTGTGGGCCCTCGACCAGCTCGACGGGGCGTCCGCGGCGTACAACTTCCCGCTGGTCCTGCGCCTGACCGGGCAGCTGGACGTCCCGGCGCTGCGGGCCGCGCTGCACGACGTGGTGGTGCGGCACGAGGCGCTGCGGACGGTGTTCCCGGAGACCGCCGACCGGGTTCCGTACCAGCACGTCGTGCCGGCCGAGCAGGTGGCGATCGCCGTCGAGGAGATCGACACCGATCTCGGCGCGCTGCCGGAGCTGGTGCGCCGCTGTGTGACCCGCCCGTTCGACCTGGCCACCGAGCTGCCGTTGCGGGCCACGGTCGCGCACCTCGGTGCGGGCGAGCACGTGCTGGTGCTGTTGCTGCACCACATCACGACCGACGAGTGGTCGGACCGGCCGTTCCTGGGCGACCTGGCCACCGCCTACGCCGCGCGCCGGGACGGCGCCGAGCCGGGCTGGGCGCCGTTGCCGGTGCAGTACGCCGACTACGCGCTCTGGCACGCCGAGCTGCTCGGCGACCCCGCCGACCCGGACAGCCGGGCCGCCCGCCAGCTCGCGTTCTGGCGGGAGGCGCTGGCCGGCGCCCCCGAGGCGCTCGACCTGCCCACCGACCGCCCCCACCCGGCGGAGCCGACGCTCGAGGGCACCGCGCACCGGTTCGCCCTGGACCCGGCGGCCTGCGCCGGGCTGCGGCGGCTGGGCCGCGACACCGGCGCGAGCACGTTCATGGTGCTGCAGGCCGCCGTCGCGGCGCTGCTGCACCGCGTGGGCGCGGGCACCGACATCCCGCTCGGCGCACCCATCGCCGGCCGCACCGACCAGGCGCTCGACGACCTCGTCGGGTTCTTCGTCAACACGCTCGTGCTGCGCACGGACGTGTCCGGGGACCCCGGCTTCCGGGAGCTGGTGCACCGGGTGCGCGACGCCGATCTCGCCGCGTTCTCGCACGCCGACCTGCCGTTCGAGGCGGTCGTGCGCGCGGTGAACCCGGACCGGTCGGCGGCCCGCAACCCGCTGTTCCAGGTGATGGTCGTGCACCGCGCCTCCGGGACGGCCGAGTTCGCGCTGCCCGGGCTGGAGGTCGGGTTCGCCGACTCCGCCACCGGCGTCGCACGGTTCGACCTGGTCTTCGCGTTCGCCGAGAACGGCGCGGGGGAGGAGGAGGAAGGCGGGATCGGCGGCCTGATCGAGTACCGCACCGAGCTGTTCGACGACGCGACGATCCGGCGGCTCGGGGACCGGCTGAACCGGCTGCTCGCCGCCGTCGTCGCCGACCCGGACGCGCCGCTGTCGCGCGTCGACCTGCTCGACGACGCCGAGCGCCAGGTCCTCGCGGCCGTCAATTCGACGGACCGCGCGGTGCCCGAGCTGACCCTGCCGGAGCTGTTCGCGGCGCAGGTGGCCGCGACGCCCGGGGCGGTGGCGGTGGTCGACGGCGACCGCAGCGTCACCTACGCCGAGCTGGACGCCATGGCCGGGACGATCGCCGGGCGTCTCGCGCAGCACGGCGTGGCGTGCGAGGACGTGGTGGGCGTGGCCGTGCCGCGGTCGGTGGAGATGGTCGCCACCGTGCTGGCCGTCTCGCGCCTCGGCGCGGCGTACCTGCCGCTGGACCTGATCCACCCCGCCGACCGGCTCGCGTACATGGTCACCGACTCCGGCGCGCGGCTCGTGGTGACCACGGTGTCGGAGCGGGAGGCGGTGCCGCCGGACGTGCCGCTGCTCGTGCTCGACGAGGAGCATGGTGCGGCCGAGCCGGTGCCGCCCGCCGCGGTGGGACTGCACGAGGCCGCCTACGTCATCTACACCTCGGGTTCGACGGGGCGCCCGAAGGGCGTGGTGGTGCCGCACGAGGGCATCGCGAGCCTGGTGGCCACGGCCGTCGACCGGATGGGGGTGCAGGCGTCGAGCCGGATGCTGCAGTTCGCGTCCGTCGGGTTCGACGTGGCGGTGTTCGAGCTGGCGATGGCGCTGTGCACCGGGGCGTCGCTGGTGCTGGTGCCCGACGACCTGCGCGTCGCCGACCCGGTGCTCACCGCGTTCCTCGCCGAGCAGGCGATCACGCACATGATCCTGCCGCCGTCGCTGGTCACGGCGCTGCCGCCCGAGTGCGAGCTGCCCGCGGGCGCGGTGGTGCTGGTGGGGACCGAGGCGGTGCCGCCGGACCTGGTGCGCCGCTGGGCCGGGCACCTGCGGCTGTTCGGCGCGTACGGGCTCACCGAGGCGACGGTCAACTCGACGCTGTGGCCGGCCCGGCCCGACCACGAGGGCCCGGTCCCGATCGGCCGGCCGGACCCGAACACCACCACCTACGTGCTCGACGCCGCGCTGCGGCCGGTGCCGCCCGGGGTGGTCGGCGAGCTGTACGTCGGCGGCCGTGGCCTGGCGCGCGGGTATCGGGGCAGGCCGGGGCTCACCGCCCAGCGGTTCGTGGCGTGCCCGTGGGCGATGGGACAACGCATGTACCGCACGGGCGACCGGGTGCGCTGGCGGCGCGAGCCCGACGGCGCGCTGTCGCTGGACTTCCTCGGGCGCGCCGACGACCAGGTGAAGATCCGCGGGATGCGGGTCGAGCCCGGGGAGATCGAGGCGGCGCTCGCCCGCGCCCCCGGTGTGCGGCAGGCGGCCGTCGTGGTGGACCGCGGTGCGGTCGTCCGGCTCGTCGGCTACGCGGTCGGGGACGGGCTCGACCCGGCCGTGCTACGCGCGGAGCTGGCCGGGCAGCTGCCCGAGCACATGGTGCCCGCGGCCGTGGTGGTGCTCGACGGGCCGCTGCCGCTCACCCCGAACGGGAAGCTGGACCGCCGCGCCCTGCCCGCGCCGGCGCTGCCGGCCGGGACCGGGCGGGCGCCCGCCACCCCGGCCGAGGAGCTGCTCTGCCGGCTCTACGCCGAGGTGCTGGGGCTGCCGGCCGTCGGGGTCGACGACGACTTCTTCGCCCTCGGCGGCGACAGCATCGTCTCGATCCAGCTCGTGCGCCGGGCCCGGGCCGAGGGCGTGGTGATCACGCCTCGGGCGGTGTTCCGGCTCCGCACCCCCGCGCGGCTGGCGGCGACGGCGGCGGCGCCCGATCCGGTCGCCGCGCCCGACGAGGGCACCGGAAGATCCGCGGTGCTGCCGATCGTCGACTGGGTGCGCGAGCGGGGCGGGCCCCTGGAGGGCTACAACCAGTCCGTCCTCCTGCAGGTACCCGCCGAGCTGCGCCAGGACGACCTGGTGGCGGCGCTCGACGCGCTGGTGCGCCGGCACGACGCGCTGCGGGCGCGGCTCGTGCGCGACGGTGATGTCTGGTCGCTGGACGTCCCGCGGAACGTGCGCCGCCCCGCCGCGGGGTGGACGGCCCGCGTCGACGTCGCCGGGCTGGACCCCGCGCGGCTGCGGGCGACGATCGCCGCCGAGGCCGTGGCCGCCCGCGCCCGGCTGGACCCGGACGACGGCGTGCTCGTGCAGGCCGTGTGGTTCGACGCCGGGCCGGGTGTGCCGGGCCGGTTGCTGCTGGTCGTGCACCACGTCGTCGTCGACTGGGTGTCGTGGAGTGTCCTGGTGCCCGACCTGGAGGCTGGGTGGCACGCCGTCGCGGCCGGGCGGACCCCGGAGCTCGACCCGCCGGGCACGTCGCTGCGGCGCTGGGCCGAGCTGGTGACGGCGGCGGCCCCGCAGCGGGCCGGCGAGCTGCCGCATTGGACGTCGGTGTTGCGGGCCGGGGCGCCGCTGCCGCTGCGCACCCCGCTCGACGCGGATCGGGACGTCTACGCGACGGCCGAGCACGTCGAGGTCGCGGTCCCGCCGGAGGTCACGGCACCCTTGCTCACCCGGGTGCCGGCCGCGACCGGCGCGGGGGTCACCGACGTGTTCCTGGCGGCGCTCGGGCTCGCTGTGGCGCAGTGGCGCCGCGAGCGGGGGCACCCCGGCCGCGGGGTGGTCGTCGCGCTGGAGGGGCACGGCCGGGAGGAGGAGCTGGCGCCGGGCGTGGACCTCTCCCGCACGGTGGGCTGGTTCACCAGCCTGTTCCCCGTGCTCGTGGACCCGGGCCCGAACGCGGACGGGCGCGGCGCGATCGCGCAGATGCGCGACCACATGCGCGCCGTGCCGGGCCGGGGCATCGGGTTCGGGATGCTGCGTCAGCTCGACCCCGCGAGCCGCCCGGAGCTGGTGGCCGCGGGGATGCCGGAGATCGAGTTCAACTACCTCGGCCGGTTCGCCCGGTCCGAGGGCGTGGACTGGGCCGCGGCGGCGGAGGATGACGTCGTCGACATCGCCGTCGACCCACGGATGCCCCACACGTTCGGGCTCTCGATCGTGGCGCGCACCGAGGACCGCCCGGACGGGCCGCACCTGGTCGCGGCCTGGACCTGGCCCGCTGCCGTGCTGGACCGGCCCGATGCGGAGGCCCTGGCCGCCGGGTGGGTCCGCGCCCTGCGCGACCTGGCGCTGATCGGCTGATCGACGCCAGGTGGCAGTTCTCGCATCGTCGACCGCGCGGATCCGCATCTCGCGGCAATCACCGAAGGGGTGATCGCTGCGAGGTTGCGGTTTCCGCGCTGGGGACAGCAGAACCCTGGATCTCGTGGCGATCAGCAGCGCTCACGCCGGTGGGGTCGGTATGACCGGGCTCGAGGGGGAGGAGTCGCGGTCGGGGCGGGTGCGGCCTGTCGTGATCGCTGTGAGGTTGCGGTTCGTGCAGTTTGGACCGCGCGGATCCGCATCTCGTGGCGATCATCGGCGTGCTGGTCGCGGTGAGGGTGCGGTTTTCGCGCTGCCGAGTCCAGATTTCTGGATCTCGCGGCGATCACGCAGCACCCCTTCCCGGCCGACACCCTTGGACGGGTCCTGCGCCGGGAAGGGGTGCGTGCGGCGGAGGTCAGTCCGCCGTCGCCGGCGCGACGGTGGCCGGGTCCCCGTCGATCGCGGCGGGCAGCCGGGGCACCAGCTTCTCGATCGCGACCGGCAGGCTCAGCACGGTGCTCCACGAGATCGCCCCGTTGAGCTCCTTGTCGTCGGCCTCGAGGAACAGGTCCCGGCCCTCGGCGGAGATGCCGAGGCTCTGGTAGATCGCACTGGACTCGAGCTCGGGTCGTAGCTCGGGGGTGGTGCTGGTGAACCAGAGGGCGAGGTCCTGGTCCATCAGGTCGAGCCGCTCGGCGCTGACCTGCACGCCGTACCCGTCGGGGCCGGTCAGCGACCGGATCGACTCCGGGATCGTGAAGCCGATGTCGGCGAGGAAGCGCGTCTTGGGGTCGTCCGGGCCGTAGACGAAGTACTGCCCGGGCTCGTTCCAGCCCGCCGCGGCGGCCGTCTTCCCGGCGAACTCCGGGTGCTCCTCACGCGTCGTCGCGAACAGTGCCTCGACGTCGGCGATCAGCTGCTCGGCCTGTTCCGGCTGGCCGAGGGCCTGGCCGGTGAGCCGGGTCATCTCCTGCCAGGGCGCGCTGTAGTCCTCGTAGCCGACGGGCTGGGCGACGGCCGGCGCGATCCCGGAGAGCGTGTCGTACTGCTCCTGGGTCAGCCCGGAGTACAGCCCCAGGATGAGGTCGGGCTGAAGCGCGGCGATCGACTCGAAGTTCAGCGTCGAGGAGTCGCCGACGACCTGCGGCACGTCCTCGCCGTACGCGGCCTCCTGCCACGGCCAGACGGCGTTCGGGTAGTCGCCGTACCACTCGACGACGCCGACCGGCTTGATGCCGAGCGCGAGCACGGCGTCCTGGTCGCTGAGGCCGACGGTGACGACGCGCTGCGGGTCCGCCGGGACCTCGGTGGTGCCGTACTTGTGCTCGACGGACACGGCGGGTGCCTGCGGGGCGGCGCTCTCGCCGGACGCGGCGGGTTCGGCGGGCGGTGCGCCGCCGCAGGCGGCCGTCACGGCGAGCAGCGCCGCCGTGACGAGCCCCGTGGCGAGGCGGGTGGATCGGGACATCGGTGTTCCTTCCTTCAGGGGTTCGGGGGGAGGTCAGGGGACGCGGTGGTGCGGGGCCTGTGCCCACGCCGCCCACAGCTGGGCGTAGCGGCCGCCCGCGGCGACCAGCTCATCGTGGGTGCCGTGCTCGACGACTCGGCCGGCGTCGAGCACGACGACGCGGTCGGCGGTGGCGGCCTGGCCGAGCCGGTGTGCGACGACCAGAGCGGTGCGGCCCTCCAGCGCGCGCCGCGCCGCCGCGTCGAGCACCCGCGATCCGGCGCTGCCGGCCTCGGCTGTGGCCTCGTCGAGGATCGCGATCGGCGGGTCGGCCAGCACGAGCCGGGCGAGGGCGAGCTGCTGGGCCTGCACGACGGTGAGCGCGTGCCCGCCGTCGCCGACCACGGTGGCGAGCCCGTCCGGCAGCGCCTCGGCCCACCCGAGCGCGCCGACGGCGGCGAGCGCGTCCCGCAGCTCGGCGTCGCTCGCGCCCGGCCGGGCGAGCCGGAGATCGTCGGCCAGCGGGCCGGCGAAGACGTGCACCTCCTGGGTCACGAGCGCCGCCGTCCGCCGGATGCGCGCCGGGCCGAGCTCGGCCAGGGTCGCGCCGCCGAGCCGGACCGTGCCCCGGGACGGGCGGTGCACTCCCGCGACGATCGTGGCGAGCGTCGTCTTGCCCGCGCCGCTCGCTCCGACCAGCGCCACGCGGGTGCCGGGCGCGATCGCGAGGTCGACGCCGTCGAGGACGTCCTGGCCGGGCCGGTAGGCGTGCCCGACGCCGGTCACGGAGACCGACGCGTCGCGCGGCGCCGCGGGGTGTGCAGGCTCGGCCTCGGGCGGCAGGTCGACCACCCCGACGAGCCGGGCGAGGCTCGCGGCCGCCGACTGGGCCGTGTCGAGCAGGAACAGCGCCTGGTTGACGGGGGTGAACAGGTTGATGAAGTACAGCGCGGCCGCGCTGGCCGTGCCGATCGTCACCGCGTCCGCCCTGACCAGGAAGAACCCGGTCGTGAGCACCGCGGTCACGCCGATGAACTCGGCGTGGTTGAGCCGCCCGAAGAACCGGGTCTGCAGCCCGACCACGCGCATGGCCAGGTCGACGACGTCCTGCGCACGGCGTCCCAGGCGCGCGACGTGGTCGTCGGCCAGGCCGAACGCGCGCACGGTGGCCGCGCCGCCGATCGTGTCGAGCAGCTGTTGCTGCTGGGTGCCCGTGGTGACCCGCTGCTGCGTGTACAAGGGTGTCGAGCGGCGCAGGTACCAGCGCGCCGTGACCACCTGCACCGGGACGGCGCACAGCGCGGCCAGCAGGAAGCGCCAGTCCAGCACCGCGAGCCCCACCAGGGTCAGCGCGATGACCAGCACCGACCGGGCGAACTCCGGCAGGGCCCGGCGCACGGCGTCGGCGATCACCGTGACGTCGACGGTCACCCGCGCGGTCAGGTCGCCCGCCCCGGCCCGTTCGATCCGTTCCAGCGGCAGCGCCATGGCGTGGGCGACGAACCGCTCGCGCAGCCGGGCCAGCACCCCCTCGCCGAGCCGGGCGGTGAGCGCGGTGCCTGCCACGGCGAGCAACCCCTGGGCGATCGCGACGCCCGCCAGGAGCAGCGCGGGAAGCGTGACGGCTGCGGCCGGGCGGTCCTGCGCGACCAGGTCGACGATCCGGCCCAGCAGCGGCGCCGCGAGCAGGCCCACGCCCGCCGACGCGGCCAGCCCGGCGAGCGCGGCGACCGCGAGGAACCGGTGCGGACGCAGCAGCTCGCCCACGGCGGCGCGGGTGCGGGCCGCGGAGGCGACGGGGAGCAGGTCGGTGGTCATGAGGCAAGCACCGCCGCCCGGTAGCCCTCGTGCCCGCCGACGAGGTCGGTGTGGCTGCCCTCGACCACCGCCTCGCCGCCGTCGACGAGGACCACCCGGTCGGTCACGGCGAGCAGCGCCGGGCTCGTGGTGAGCAGGACGGTGGTCCGCCCGTCCCGAAACTCCCGTAGGCGCTCGGCGATGCCCGCCTCCGTGACGGTGTCGACGGCCGTGGTCGGGTCGTGCAGCACCAGCACCGGTGCGTCGGCGGCGAGCGCCCGCGCCAGCGCCACCCGCTGGCGCTGCCCGCCCGACAGCGACCGCCCGCGGGCCGTCACGACGGCCTCGCCCGGCTGGTCCGCGTGCGCCGCCGCGAGTGCGGGATCCGCGTCGGTTCCCGGGCGGACGGCAGTGACGTTCTCGGCGACGGTTCCGCTGAACAGGTGCGCCTCGTGGGCCGCCACGAGCACCGCGGCGCGGGCCGCTGCCGGATCCAGCGTGCGCAGGTCGCGCCCGTCCAGCTCCACCGCGCCTGCGGCGGGGTCGGCCTCCCGGGCCAGGCAGTGGGCCAGGGCGGACGCCGCGGCCGGGTCCGGGACGACGACGCCGAGCAGCTCGCCCGGCCGGATCGACAGCTCCAGACCGGTCAGCCCGTCGCCCGTCAGCCCGCGCAGGGTCACGGCTCCGCGCACGGGCTCGGCGGGACGGCACGTGCCGCCCTCGACCGCGGGCGCGGTGGCCAGTACGGCGGCGACGCGGTCCGCCGACGCCCGCGCCTGCGCAAGCGCCCCGTTCACCCACCCGAACACCGACAGCGGGCCGAGCAGGAACTGCGCCAGCCCGACCGCCGCCACCAGCTCGCCGACGGAGATCGCGCCGTCCGCCGCGAGCCGACCCCCGACGAGGGCGACGAGCGCGAGGAAGAGCCCGTTGGCGGCGAGGATCGCGCCGCCGTAGGTCGCGTGGGCGCCGGTGGCCCGCAGCGTCGCGGCGAGCGACTCCTGGCTGGTGCGCGTGTAGCGCGCGACGGCGGCGTCCTCCGCGCCCAGCCCCTTGAGCACCCGGATCCCGCCGACCACGTCGGCCGCCACTCCCGACGCCCTGGCGGCCCGCTCCTGCTCCGGGCCGCTGCGCCGCTCCAGGGGACGGCCGAGCAGGTGCACCAGGTACAGCAGCGGCGGGCTGCCCAGCAGGATCAGCAGCCCCAGCGGCAGGGAGATCCGCAGCAGGGCGACCGCCACCACCACCAGCGCGGCGACGGCGGCGACGCCGTCCGGGATCGCGAACAGCGCGACGCCCACCCGCTTCGCGTCCCCGACCGCCACCGAGACGAGCTCACCCGGCGGGCGGCCGGCCTCGGCGCCGCCGCGCGGGTCGAGCACCCGGCGCGTGAGCCGCAGCCGCAGGTCGCGGTCGGCGTTGACGTCGGCCCACCACGCGCGCCGCGCCCCGAACCGGTAGCTCGTCGACAGGCCCGCGAACACCACCCCGAGCAGCGCGAGCCCACCCAGCAGCGCGCCGGGGCTTCCGGTCGTGACCGCGGCGTCGATCACGAACCCGATCACCACCGGCACCAGCGCCTCTCCCGCCTGGTGCGCCACCAATAACGCCGACGCGGCGAGCAGGGTGCGTCGGTGGTCCCGGATCGCGGCCCGCAGGACATCACGGCCGCGGATCACGTCAGGTAGCCGCCCATCCGCGTGAAGTACTCCGCGGCGGCGAGATCGTGCCCGTCATCGGTGCGGACGCGCCGGAGCACCAGGCCGGGGTTGCGCCCGTGCCGCGCGTCGGCCCCGGCGACGATCACGACGCCGCCGTCGCCGTCCCGGATGAAGATGCGCCCGGGCGTCCCGCCGTACGGCGACTCCGTCACCCCGGCCGCGAGCACGCGCAACCTGCGGCCCTCGTGCAGGCACCAGGCGTTGGGATAGGGGTCGACCTGGGCGCGCACGAGGTTGGCGATGTCGCGGGCCGGCCAGTTCCAGTCGATCCGGTTGTCCTCGTCGCTGCGGCGGTGGAAGTAGCTCGCGCGGGTGCGGTCCTGCGGCTGCCAGTCGGTGCGGCCGGTCGCGAGCAGCTCCAGCGCGTCCACCGTGATCGGGCCGAACATTCCGAGCGTGCGGTCGAACAGGTCGACGATCGTGTCCTCGTCGCGCACCGCCGTGGCCCGCTGCAGCACGATGTCGCCCGCGTCGAACTCCGCGTTCATCATGTGGGCGGTGACGCCGACCTCGGGCTCGCCGTTGATCAGCGCCCAGTTCAGCGGCGCGAACCCGGCGTATGCGGGCAGCAGCGCGTCGTGCACGTTGAGGGTGCCGAGTCGGGGCAGGGTGAAGACCGCGGGCGGGAGCCAGGTGCGCCAGTTCGCCACGACCACGGCGTCGGCCTGCGCCGCGCGGATCCGGTCGACGACCTCGTCGTCGTCGGCCCGGTGGCGCACCAGCATCGGGATCTCGTGCTTCGCGGCGAGCTCGGCGACCGAGTCATTGAAGATCGTCTCGTACGGGTTTTCGCTGTAGGGGTGGGTGGCGACCAGGGGAACCTCGTGCCCGGCCGCTAGAACCGCCTCCAGCGTGCGATGCCCCCAGGTCATGTAGCCGAACACGACGACGCGCATGCAGTGATCCCTCCCGGCCCGACGGTGTGGTGCCGAGGAGGATAGCGGGCGAAGTTAGGTTTGCCTGCCCAAGTGTGAGTTGAGCCTGAGCGACTTGCGCCGAGCGGTGCTAGCCGGCGTGCGCTGACGCGGAGCCGGCGCTGCTTTTGAACAGGCGCACTGCACCCCGTTCCACCGCCTGCCACTTCGTGGGAAAAGCACGGGTCGGTGGGGCCGGCCCCACGGTCACGACGGCGAAGCTCCGCCGGCCGGCCGCGAAGTCTGTGTGCCCGCCTCGTTCCGGTGGGAAGGCCTGTTCAAGCCCCTCTCGTAGGCGAAGATGACGACCTGGATCCGGTCGCGGAGGTTCAGCTTCATGAGGATCCGCTTGACGTGGGTGCGGATCGTGGACTCCTCGACGACGAGCGCGGTTGCGATCTCGCGGTTGGACAGGCCGCGGGCGACGTGCTCGAGAACCTCGCGCTCGCGCGGGGTGAGCTCGTCGAGCTTGGCATGATCGAGGTCGGATGTGCGATGCCGTGCGACCCGGTCGATGACGCGTCGGGTGACCGAGGGGGAGAGCAGCGAGTCGCCCGCGGCGATCGTGTGCACGGCGGAGATCAGCTCCTCGGGCCGGGTGCGCTTGAGCAGGAACCCCGACGCGCCGGCCCGCAGTGCGCCGAAGATGTAGTCGTCCTCATCGAACGTCGTGAGGACGAGCACCCGTGCTGCGGGGGCCGCGAGCAGGAGGTCTCGCGTGGCGGCGATTCCGTCGAGGTCGGGCATGCGCACGTCCATCAGGACGACGTCCGGGCCGAGCCGGCGGGCCAGCTCGACGGCGGACCGTCCGGTCGCCGCTTGGCCGACGATCGTGATCATGGGGTCGACGGTCAGCAACTCGACGAGCCCGGCGCGCATCAGGTCGTCGTCGTCCGCGATCATCACCCGGATCATGTGCGGTCCCCATTGCGATAGGGGATGTGGGCACGCATCCGGAACCGACCGTCGGTGTGGCGGGCGTCGAGGGTGCCGCCGAGCACGGCCACGCGCTCGTGCATGCCGATCAGGCCGTGCCCGCCGCCGGGTCGCGGCGCGTCGCCGGGTGCCACCGGGTTGACGACGGTGATGTCCAGCCCTGTATCGCCGAAGTCAAGAGCAATCGTGGCGCTTCCGCAGCCGTGCCGTGCGGCATTCGTGAGCGCTTCTTGCAGTATCCGGTAGGAAGCCTGATCCGCGGGACCGGTGAGCGAGCGCGGCGTCCCGTGAATGTCGAGCGTCACACGGAGTCCGGCTTGCGCGCGCTGCGCGATCAACGTGTCGACCGATGCGAGCCCGGGCGGCGGCGCGGGCACCGACTCCTGCGTGTCGCGTCGCCGAAATGCCCCGACGATCTGGTCGATCTCCTCGGCCGTGCTGCGGGCCAGCTCTTCGATCGCGGTCAGGGCGAGCAGCGAGCGGTCCGGGTCCTGCCGATGGCGCAACCGGGCGGCGCCGGCGCGGACGGCGATGACGCTGATCGCATGCCCTGCGCTGTCGTGCAGATCGCGGCCGATGCGGGCACGCTCCTCGGCGACCGCGAGCAGGCGTTCCCGTTCGGCCTCCTGCTCGGCGCGGAGGGCGCGCCGGCGGAGATCGGCCATCTGCTCTCGGCGCAGCCGGGTGCGTTCGCCGGCGAACCACGCCGCCGCTGCGGTCAGCCCGGTGTGGAGGAGCTCGATTGCGGGCACGACGGCCTGGGAGACCGCGGTCGCGCCGAGGTAGGCCGCCAGAAGGCCGACGACGGTGGGGGTGGTGCGCCGGGTCCATGGGTGCGCCGGCCCGCGGCTCGCCGCGAGCAGGTAGAGCGCGGCCGTCGGCCCGAGCAACAGGTCGATCGGATATCCCAGGCCGGCCAGCAGCATGCTCGCGGTCGCGGTACCGGCGAACACCCCGAGGGGAGAATGCCGCCAGGCGATGAGCGGCACCGTGGAACCGACCGCGAGGGCGATCCCGACAAGATCGAGCTCGGTCGGGTCGGGTCGGCTTGGCGTGATGCCGCCGTGGGCGAGCTGCATCAGCGTCCCGGCCAGCGTGAGCCCCGCGAGGGCGGCGTCGGCCACCGCCCGGGCGCTCGGCCGGGTCGCGAGCGTATGCGCGGTGGATGTCGAGAACATGAGCTTCGCGACGGTACCGCCGTGAGTGGCGCCGGTAGTCCCCCCAGCGGGGGATCCTGCTCCACGCGGCGTGGACGAGGAGATCCCCACGCGGGACGTTTCGCCCACGCCGCGACGTCCTTAGCGTGACGGCGACGGATCACGGCAGCGGAGGCCGCCGGATGACGCTGCCGATGTCGTCGTGGGTCTCCTCGACCTGCTCGTGACCGCCGGAACCGAGCCGAGGAGGACGTGCGCATGACTGACCGATCCACGGGCCCCGCTCCCGACCGCGATCGCGCAAGGGAACACCTCGACTCGAACACCGGGACTCCGCGGTGGGTGAAGGTCTTCGCGATCGTCGGCGCGGCACTCGTTCTGCTGGCCGCCGTCCTGCTACTGCTCGGCGGCGGTGAACACGGCCCGGGTCGTCACGCATCGGTCGGTGGAACGGTCCCTTCGAGCGCAGCGGTGATGCGCTGATGGCGATGGTGCCTCGCCTCCGCAAGTTCGCCCTCACTGTGCACCTCACCGCGTCGGTCGGGTGGATCGGCGCGGTCGCCGTCTATCTCGCGCTCGGCGTCGCCGCCGCGATCAGCGAGGATGCTCGGACGGCGCGCGCTGCCTGGATCGCGATGGAACTGACGGGATGGTCAGTCATCGTCCCGTTGGCCCTTGCCACGCTGCTGACCGGGATCGTCATGGCGCTCGGCACCCCGTGGGGCCTGTTCCGGCACTATTGGGTCCTGATCGCCCTCGTCCTGACCGCCCTCGCCACGGGCGTTCTCCTTCTCCGGATGCCGACACTGAGCCGATTGGCCGATCGGGCGCGTGAGGCGGACGCCGCCGACCTCGGCGAGCTCGGGAACGATCTCGTTCATCCCAGCGCCGGTCTCGTGGTGCTTCTCGTGGTCATGGTGCTCAACATGTACAAGCCACGAGGGACGACCCGGTACGGGCGGCGCAAGCACCTCGCCGCCCAAGCCGTCGAGCAGGTTCGCTGCGCCGCGGCGGCCCCTCTCGCTCCGATCCGACGAGGCGCTTGGCACCTTTGGCGGTGCTGCCAACCATTCCACCGTTTGTCAGCTCGCGCTTGGTGGCGCTCATGACGCCGCGATCCGATCCGCGGCCGGCCGCGGACGGCCGTGCCAGCCCACCGACGGGGGGGACCAGCAACAACGCCGTGCCGAGGTAATAGACGGTCTGGATGTCCGCGGTGGCCGCAAGCACGCCGCCAACGAGCAGGTAGACGAGGCGGCCGAGCTGCCAGAGAACGTCGAAGCCGGCGAAGACCCGGCCTCGCGCCTCGGCGGGTGCCTGCGTCTGGAGCAGCGAGTTTGATGTGACGCGCCGCTGGAGGTGGCGAGCCCGTAGGCGGTCAGTGTGACCAGCGCGACCGGCAGTGCGTTGAAGGTGGCGACGACGACGTCGACCACGCCGCGCACGAACGAGCCAAACACGAACGCCGGCCGGCGCGGTTCGGGCGCGGGGCAGGCGCGCCAGCTCCCGTGGTGGGAGCGGCGGCGGGGCGGGACGGGCCTGCCGGGGACGTTGTCCGTTGGCTGTGGCAGGGCGGGTACGGGCGGCAGCTGACCGCCCCTCGCCGCCACGAGTGGTGCAGGTGCGTGCTGTTCAGGCTTGCCATTGTGGCGCTGCTGCTGCACGTCGCAATATGTCCGATCGCTCCCGTCGCCCCTGGCCTGGCGTCGACCGGCACCGAGGACGCCGTTGCGCTCGTGGTTGACGCGGGCGGGGACGGCGCCGGGGCAATCCGGGAGCGCGGACGATGACGGCGCGACCCGCCCGAAGTGGCGAGCCCGGGATCAGACCCGGTGGATTCCGACCGACAGGAGGATCGCGCGTCCGACGTGTTCTGTGTGCCTGTTTCCGCTCTCCGCATCCGACGCTCGGTATGGAGCGGCCGATGGCGGCGGGCTCCGCGGTAGGGACGGCAACGCCCGATGAGGGGGCGAGAGAGACGGTCGCCACGACCGTAGGAACCGGGGAGCCGAGGATCGCGACGCCGTCGGGTTCGGGTGGCAGCCGTCAACTTCGGAGCGCAGCGGGCCGGGCGCTGCGTGATATGGCGCGGCCCGCGCTCCGATGGGCGACCACCGGCCAAGCCATCGGTACCGGTCGGTTGCTAGTGTCGCCGCCACTGTGCAGACCGCAGCCCCTCTCGGCACCGACCATCGGCGGCTGCCAGTCACCGGTCGGTCCACGCGTGGAACGAATTGTCAGGGGCGCGCCGCATGACCTCCGCCGTGTCGGTGGCGTCGGGACTCAACACGATTCAGGCCATCGGGATCTTCGGCGGCATCCCGTTGCTGATCTTCGGACTCATCGCGCTCGCGGTCTACATTCCGGAACGGCGGAAGCAGGCACGACTTCGCGCGGAGTTGCAGCGTCGACGCGCGCGAGCCACATCGTCCGAATCAGGGCGCGAGTCGGCGCCGGACGACCGGAGCCAGCCGGGTCCGGGAGCTGAGGGAGGCAGCGGCGAAGGCGGCGACGCTTCCCGGGTGCTCGACCGCTGAGCAGAGCTACCACGTAGACCACGATCATGCCCGCCGGCTGCGCCGGCTCCCGGCGGGCTCGATTCGGCTGCCCCGTCGGTCCGATCGAGCGGCCCATGCCCACCGCTTCTTGAACCCGCTGCATCATCTCGCAGCGACGGGGGTACGGCGACTCCTCGACGGACGCCCGTGAGGAGGGCCGCGATGCCGCAGCCGTTGATCGTCGTGCTGCTCGCGCTGATCCCGGCGGCCTCGAACTTCCTCGGCGGACTGCTCGCCGAGGTTCGGAAGGTGTCGTCGGCGACGCTGAGTGCGGCGCTGCACGTCGCGGTCGGCATCGTCGTCGCGGTCGTGGGACTCGAGGTCATGCCTCGGGCACTGGAGGTCAGTCCGGCCTGGGTCCCGATGCTCGCGTTCATCGCCGGCGCCGGTCTCTTCCTGGGTATCGATGCGGCGACCGAGTGGCTGCAGCAGCGCGGAGGAGGTGGTGGCGGCCGGGCGTGGGCGGTGTACGGCGGGGTCGGCGTGGACCTGTTCAGCGACGGGGTGCTGATCGGCACGGGTAGCGTCGTCAACCCGGCCCTCGGCGTCCTGCTCGCCCTCGGCCAGGCCCCCGCCGACCTTCCCGAGGGTTTCGCGGCCTCCGCGACGCTGCGGCAGGCAGGCGTCCGGCGTAGCCAGCGGATCCTCGCGGGCGCGGGGTTCGCCGTGCCGATCCTGGTCGGCGCGGCCGTGGGGTACTTCGCGCTGCGCGGCGCGCCCGAGCTGGTCACGTTGTCGGTGCTCGCCTTCACCGGCGGCGCGCTGCTCAGCGTTGCGCTGGAGGAGATGTTGCCGCAGGCGCACGACGAGGCCAGCGGTCGGCGCGACGCGTTCTACATCGTGGCGGGCTTTGTGGTCTTCGCCGCGGTATCCACCTACCTTCCGGCCGGCTGAGGGCCCCTTCATCGTTCGACGCCGGGCGGCCTGTTCGCCGTCATCGCCATCCAGTTCGCCGTCAACCTGGCGCGCGTAGGGGTGGACGTCCCGGCCGCGGCCGCGGGCCTGCTGCCCGCGTTCGCGGGGACCGACAGCATCCTGCTGACCACCGGGATCCTCGGTGCCACGGTCATGACCCACGTCATCTACCTGCACTCGGGACTCACCCAGAATCGAGGGCCGGTGGCCGCTGCTGCAGGGCGCCGCCGGCAAGGCGCTACCAGCGGATCGGCGTGATCCTCGCGATGGGCCTGGCCGGAGTGGTGAACGCCTCGATGCTGCTTATCGCCGCGGCGCTGTTCGCCGGAACCGGCACCATCACCGACACCCTGGAGGGTGTTCACCAGGGCCTGCTCGCCGTCGATCAGGTCGCGGCGGTCGCGTTCGCGCTGGCCCTGCTCGCCTCGGGTTTCGCGTCCTCCGGCGTCGGCACGCTGGCCGGGCAGGTGGTGATCCAGGGCTATCTCCGCAGAAGGGTGCCGCTTCTCCTGCGCCGGGCGCTGACCCTCGCGCCTGCGCTGGCCGTCCTCGCGCTCGGGGCCGATCCCACGCCAGGGCCCAGGCAAAGTCGCGATGAGCGGGTGTTGACCTGCGGCGACACGCCGGGGTAGGTACGAAGACGGGCACGGGCTCGACGTGATCATGAGGGTGTCTAAGTCCTTGATCACGTCAGGAAGC